>JAGBIR010000213.1 GCA_017934845.1 Alistipes sp.
CTGCAAGCTAATTTTGAATTTTGAATTATGAATTCAACAAACAGCCGTTACGGCTGAATTTTGAATTCCGCACCTACTCTTCCCCTTCGACCTTAAACTCACTAAAGCCATACTCATCGCGTGCACGCTGCTTGGGCGTAAGGAAATATATGCAGTGGCCCTGCGTACACAACTCACCCTCGGCATCGAACAAATCCACGTCGATATCTATCACCTGACGACGCTGACGCACCACACGGGCGCGGAGTGTGATATGCTCCTGATTAATCACCACCTGCTTCTTGTAACGCATATCGAGGTGCGAGGTCACACCGCTGGTCTGAAACTTGCGGAATATAACCCAGCTTGCAATCTCGTCAACCAAAACAGCCTGCACACCGCCGTGCAACGTATTGCGCCAACTCTCGAACTCTGTGCGCGGATGCCAATGGCACACCACATCGTCGCCATCCTCATAGAACTCCATCTTCAGGCCCGACTCATTGTTCGGGTCACAACCATAGCAGTGGTAGGTAGGCTCTCCGACCCACGGATTTATTATCTTCTTCATACGCCTCCTCTATCCAATCATCTGCTTCAACGCACGCGCCAGCTGGTCGGGACACGACGTACCCTTACGTCCGCAATCAATGCCCTCCAAGCGTGCAATAACCTCCTCGGCCCTCATCCCTGCGGCCAGTGCAGCCACACCCTGCGTATTACCCTGACAGCCGCCAATAAACTCTACCGAGCTAACCACATTATCGTCTGTAAGCTCCACCACGATAGCCTGCGAGCAGACTCCGCATGTGGGAAATACTCTCTTATTCATCTTGTCGCTGATTAAAAATTCCACGCAAAGATAAAAAAATTGCGGCAAAACCACTCATTCGTCGCCAAAATAGAGTGTAATCTGACGACAATTTTGTACATTTGTCAAAAATATATTTCAGAGATGTACGACGTAATAGTTATAGGCGCAGGAGCAGCAGGCTTGATGGCAGCAGCTACGGCAGCACGCTCGGGCAAGCAAGTGTTGCTGATGGAGAAGATGGAGAAGGCAGGACGCAAAATCCGTATCACGGGTAAGGGTCGCTGCAACCTCACAAATGCACGCCCTCCCGAGGAGTTTAAGGAGGCTATACGCACCAATGCCGACTTCTTCGACGTTGCCTTTGCCGAGTTCAACAACAAGGCTACAATCCGCCTTTTCGAGCGTCTGGGCGTAAAGCTCGACATCGAACGTGGCCAGCGTGTATTCCCTCGTAGCGGCAAGGCTTGGGACATTGCCAATGCGCTGGAGGACTACTGCAAGGATAATGGCGTGGAGTTTATTTTCAACGCCCGCGTGAGCGATATCCTCACCCTCGACGGCAAGGTCTATGGCGTGGAGTATGTGAATCGACGTGGCTTCAAACGCAAGGAGGAGGCCGCAAACGTCATCATAGCTACGGGCGGCGTTAGCTACCCGGGTACAGGCTCTACGGGCGACGGTTATATCTTTGCCGACAAGCTGGGCCACTCGGTCGAGGCGGTACGCCCCTCACTCACACCTATCCGTACGTCACATCCGCAGGTAAAGTTCCTCAATGGACTGCTGCTCAAGAACATCAACGCCCAACTCTTTGTCGATGGCGAGATGGTGCGCGAGGAGTTTGGCGAGATTAGCTTCTCGGATCGCGGTATCGAGGGTGCTGTTGCCCTGAGAGTAAGCCGTGACGCTGTTGATGCCCTTATCGACGAGAAGCGCGTAAAGCTGGTAATCGATATGAAGCCGGCACTCACCGAGGAGATTCTCACCGAGCGTATAAAGCGTGAGATTGCGGAGATGCAACCCGACGAATTCTTCTCGGAGCTGTTGCGCAAGCTCGTACCAAAGCACCTCGTAATACCCATCGCTCACGAGTTGGATGTCCACTCAAAGAACTATATCCGCAAGGTGACCGATGCCGAGATTGCACGCCTTGTAAAGGTTTTGAAGGGTTTTGTATTCCCCATCACCGACTATGCGCCCTTCGAGTATGCTGTTGTAACAGCCGGTGGCGTACGTTGCGACGAGGTAAACAAATATACTATGGAATCACTCAAGGTCAAGGGCCTCTATTTCGCTGGCGAGGTACTCGACTTGGATGCCAACACCGGAGGCTACAACCTTCAGATAGCCTTCTCGACAGGTCGCTTGGCAGGACAACTTAAAAAATAAAACAATATGAAGATTACGGGACGCAACATAAAACGCCGATTGTATGGTTTGAGGACACTACCCTCGACCCTGAAGCGTATGCGTTACTTCCGTGGTCACGGCGTTCACTCTCCGTTTGTTTACAACATCGTGCGCCAAGTCTTTATGTGCCGCAATCTCAAGTGCGACGACCACCCGTTATACGACGCACTGCTCGAGCTTAACGTTCCGTGCCGCCGCTGCATACAGCTGCAAAATCTGCTTACACATTGCCACTACACCACTTGGGGCATAGATGTAGCGTTGGCCGACGTTGCACAGCTTGATATGTCGATTGTCACTACGGCTACCCCACCATCGGAGTTTGCCGCCTTGGCCGAGGCCGCCACAGCCGCAGGGACTACACTCTGCATCCTGTCGCCAATGCTCGACCGCGAAAGACACTCAGCCTGCAAGAGCCTTGTAGAGAGTCATCGCTGCACGAGTGTCGATAATCGCGCCTACCTGCTGCTATTCAACAACCATTTACCGAAACAAGTATTCCGATTATGAAAGTATATACCAAACAGGGCGACAATGGCCTAACCTCGCTTATTGGTGGCGAGCGTGTATTCAAAACCGACCTTCGTGTCGAGGCTTACGGCACGGTAGATGAACTGACGGCTTTTACAGCCCTGCTGGCCGATAAGCTGGCAAGCGACGAGGTATTTACCCCCTACGTCGAGCAGTTGCGTGGCATTGAGTCGCAGTTGATGGTCGTAGCGGCATTGTTGGCCGTTGGCGAGGGTGGCGAAGGTAAGGTTGCATTGCTAAAGAGCGAAGCTGCATCGTCATTAGAACAATATATCGATGCTATGCAGGAGCGTCTGCCCGCAATCACCAAGTTCACCATTCCGGGTGGTGATGTACGCCTTTCGTTGTGCCACGTCTGCCGCACAGTATGCCGTCGAGCCGAGCGTGCTGCTTTGCGAGCCCATCACGAGTATGAGGTCAGCAGCGAGGCGTTGGTTTACCTTAATCGCCTGTCTGATTACTTCTACCTGCTGGGGCGCACCGTAACCGACCTTACGCAGTGTGAAGAGATTCTGTGGATTCCATAAACAGATGATTAAAAATAGGTTAAAACTATTAAAATTGGAAGTTTTAGAGCCTCAAGTAAATAATTTTGAATTACAACTTATATATTTGCGCCCAATTATAGAGAATATAACTTAAAACTAAATAATTATGTATTGGACATTAGAGTTAGCATCTAAACTTGAGGATGCACCATGGCCGGCTACAAAAGAGGAGTTGATTGACTACGCAATTCGTTCAGGTGCGCCACTCGAGGTTTTAGAGAACCTTCAGGAGATTGAGGACGAGGGCGATATCTACGAATCAATCGAGGACATCTGGCCTGACTATCCCTCAAAGGATGACTTCTTCTTTAACGAGGAGGAGTATTAAAATGGGTAAGGACTACTGCGGACTTGGCAGTAGTCTTTTTTTATACAGTATC
>JAGBIR010000214.1 GCA_017934845.1 Alistipes sp.
GAAGTGGAAGCCCGTCGTTTCTTTTACGGCTATGGATTACTCCTCAACAGCTGTCTCAGCCTCTGCGGGAATCTCTGCCTGAGGCATTGCAGCAGCCTCAGTATTGATCTTCTCGATCAAAGCGTTAGCATCCTGCTGGATAGCGTTTGAACCTGAAGTCATCTCGCTCTCCATTGAAACAGTTGCAACAAGGCTCAATACAACGATGATACCAGCCAACCACCAAGTCATCTTCTCCAAAGCGTTAGCTGAGTCACGTACACCCATAACCTGATTAGCAGCACCAAAGTTTGCTGCCATACCACTCTTGGGGCTCTGCACCAAAACAACCAAAATAAGGAGGATGCTTGCCACCAAAATCAATCCGATACAAATTGAATATAACATAATTTTATACTGTTTTTAATTATTACTATCTATTTTCGCGATAATTTCTGCAAAGTAAATACTTTTTTCGGGATTTAGCAAACTTAATTTACGATAAGTTTCTTTTGCAAGCTCATTAAGTCCCTGTTTGAGGTAAACTTCGGCCAGCTCTTCGCTCACCAAATAGTCCTCATCATCAATCTCGGCCGAGGTTACAATATCGACTTCGGGAGCACTCTCCTCAACCACAACACGCAGGTTTTCAGCATGCAGAAAGCGGTCGATAATATCGTCAGGCGACACATAGGTAAGCCGCTCAATATCAATTATTTTATCCTGTAAAACGGGGCGCTCGCAAAGCTCCGCAATAGCCTCCGGCAACTCTACTTCGCCACCCTCTGCAACCTGGGTTTCACTACCCCAGCGAACACTCGTCATAAGTGCCGTTGCCTGCTGCAACTCCACCAAAACGGTCTGACTATCAGCCGAAGAATTTTTCTGAAAACTTTTTTCCGCCATACTACCAATTTGAGGCTGCTGCCATATAAATATCCTGCACCAACTGCTCGACAATCTCGGCATCGAGTTCGGTCTGAATCTCGGTCAAGAGCTGAGTAGAGTCATAATCGGCATAGGCCTTAAAGGTCTGATTAAACGAAGCATCGGGGTCGATGGCATTGGTAAAGATAACCTTAACCTCGATAGTGAGTCGGTTCAGCAAAGCGTAGTCATCACCCGATACAGACTGCGTTGTAGAGGTATAACGCGTAATCTCACCCTCAAATGCGAAATCACCACCCTCCTCGACCAATTGCAGACGTGTCTGACGCGAGAACTTATCCTTCAACGCCTCGACAAGTGTTGTACTCAACGTGGGCGACACCATAGGCGCATTGTTAGGAAAGTATGCCACACTAAAGGTCTTGGCAGCCTCGGGAATTGACGCACCCGAAAGCGAGTAACCGCCCTTCATAAAGATACATCCCGAGAGCAACACGCTACTTGAGAGCATCACGACGGCAAGCAATATGTGAAATAATCTCTTCATAATCTACTGTAAGTTAAATATCATCGTCCGTAATACCCAACTCCTTCATTCTGCGATAGAGCGTACGCTCAGAAAGAAACAACTCGCGTGCGGCATCCCTTCTGCGGCCATTATTATTACGCAACGCGCGCAATATCTGCTCTCGCTGCATATCAGCCTTCGTTGACTCACGATGTGGCACATCGACAATCTCCTCGCTCTCGGCATACTCCTCGACCACAGGATGATGCACCTCGACCGATGATGACGGCAACAGACCAAAAACCTCGTTTTTTGGCGCAGGTGACGCTGCCGGCTGTCCGCCACGCATCAACTCCGAGAGCATACGCTTAAGGTCGTTGATGTCGCTACGCATATCGAACAAAATCTTATAGAGCAGCTCGCGCTCCGTAGCAAAATCCTCGCCACCCACATGTGATTGCATTGCGGGTGCTGTCGAGTGCTGCGGCATAAGATACTGCGACAACACCTCGGCCGTTACTTCGCGGCTCTTCTCCAAAGCCGAAATCTGCTCGGCTACATTCTTCAGTTGGCGAACATTACCTCGCCAATAGTAATTCTGGAGCATCTGACGCGCCTGCTCATCAAGTTGCACCGCCGGCATCTTATACTGCACGGCAACATCGGCAGCAAATTTACGGAACAGCAAAGGAATATCCTCCTTACGCTCGCGCAACGCCGGCACCACGATAGGCACCGTATTGAGTCGATAGTACAAATCCTCGCGGAAACGGCCCTGCTCGATAGCTTGTTGCAGGTCGTTATTAGTAGCTGCCACCACACGCACGTTAGTCTTCTGCACGCGAGCCGAGCCTACGCGGATAAACTCGCCCGACTGCAACACTCGCAGCAATCGTACCTGCGTTGCAAGAGGTAACTCGCCCACCTCGTCCAAGAAGATTGTACCACCATCAGCCTCCTCGAAATAACCCTTACGCGCCTCGGTTGCGCCCGTAAAGGCCCCCTTCTCGTGGCCAAAAAGCTCCGAGTCGATAGTTCCTTCGGGGATAGCTCCGCAGTTTACTGCGATATATTTTGCATGTTTACGGGCCGAATATGCGTGAATAATCTGCGGAAAAAACTCCTTTCCGACACCACTCTCGCCCGTCACCAACACCGACAAATCGGTTGGCGCAACGCGCATAGCAACGCTCAAGGCGCGATTCATCGCCTCGCTGTTGCCTATAATGCCAAAGCGTTGTTTTACGCTCGTAATATCACTTAAATCAGCCATCTGCTACGCTACTCTTTTGGTGTTATATAGTCTAAATCGGGGTTACGGACACCATCCTCGGCACTCTCGGGTACGACATCATATATCTCGCGATTATCGATTACGGGTGTAGAATCGTCTTCGTATGAGCCGAATCGCCAATCGTTATACAATCCGTAGGCCAACGCCAGGATGGCAATCACAGCAGCCAAAATGGCTATCTTGATAATTATATCGCCTTTGTTTGAACGACGTGCCGTTGCCGACTCGCGGCCCGTAACGACCTTATTACCCTTACCATATCGCAAGCCCTTGGTATAATTAGGCTGCGAAGAGCGACTGCGCTCGCTGGGTGTCTCGCCATAAATTCTGCGTACAGGAACGCGACGCAACTGCGGCTCCGACGTCGAAGGTTGTTCTGAAGGCTCTACCGCTACTGATTCGCTGCGTTTACACTCGGCTGCAATAGATTTTTCCTCTGTTTTTACCTCCGCGACTGGCTCTGTTGTAGGTTTAATGGCCGGCTCGGCTGCGGTCGCTGTATTAGCTTCAGTCGCGGCTAACTGCTCCACTGCGCTATCTTCTGCGGCACTTTCCATAACCTTTTTGCGCATAGCCATCTCGCCCTCGAGGTTATCCCCCATAGCTGCGGGATTATACTCAAACGATATAGAGCCATTGGCACCCGCCACCATACGGCCAAAGCCTTTGATGTCGCACGCGCCACCATTTTGCAAACGATAATTCACCTCAAAAACAAAACGGTCGATAAGGCCAGCAGCCTCCAGCTCCGAGATACCCTCCTCGGTAAGCAGATGGCGCAAGATGCCGTCGTCGCTCTTCACGAGGTTTGAAAACAGAATCTTCTCGCCCGGAACTTTAACGATAAATGCACCCAAATTAGGCACTACCAAACGCTTGTTTGCAAGCAGATATTTTGAAATTGCTTCAATTAACATTTCGCTATAAATCTTCTACGTATATTATATATGTATAAAATCGGGTAAAGATACGATTTTTTTGACAATTTGCGAAATTATAACCACCAAGAATTTTTATTCCCAACAAAACCATCCAATATAGTACGCCGATAACCCAAAAACACAAAAGATGCGAAGCCTTGTTAGACCTC
>JAGBIR010000215.1 GCA_017934845.1 Alistipes sp.
ACCGCTCGGAGGAGGGCCTTGAACTTCTGCGCCGCGTAGGCATCGAGTGCGTGAAGTGCGAGATTGCGGAGTAAGTTTTCTCACATAAAACAATAAATCCCGATAGATCAACTATCGGGATTTATTATATCCTTACGCCATAATTAGAACGGCAAATCATCGGGATCATCCTGCGGAACTACAGGTGCCGGAGCAGGCTGCGGCGTAGGCTGCGCTGGCTGCGGAGCATAACCACCCTGCGAGGGTTGATAGCCACCCTGAATAGCACCACCCTGCTGACTATCGCTACGACGGCCCAGCAGCTTTAACTCGTCGGCCAAAATCTCGGTCGTGTAACGCTTCACGTTATCCTTATCGGTCCACTCGCGCGTACGCAAACGACCCTCGATATAGAGCTGGCTGCCCTTCTTCACATACTGATCTACAACATTGGCCAAACCTCGCCACAGAATAACCGTATGCCACTCTGTAATCTCCTTTGCCTCGTTAGTCTGACGATCGGTGTAACGCTCCGTAGTCGCAAGACGAATACGAGCCATCTTAACACCCGACTCGGTAGTGCGCACCTCGGGATCAACACCGACATTTCCTACCAAAATTACCTTATTAATCATATATTCTTGTTTTATTACTTTTTCAAATCATTATCGAAATGGATTTTACCATCCAACTCCAACTTCAACGTACCCAAGAAGTCGTGATCCGAGCCATCGATAAACTCCATAAGCATTGGCATATAGAACAAACGCTTACGGATAATATCGGGCACGCGACTACTTCTGCGCAACTTAACAGCATCCTTCTCGGTCGTTAATAGCACTGCTTCGGGATACTTCTTCAGCCGCTCAACTATCTTCTCGATATCGCCGACCGAATAGACGTGATGATCGGGGAACTTAATCGAGCTTACGACCTTATATCGGCTACGCATACCTCGCACAAAAGCCTTCGGATTACCTATACCCGACATAACAATCACCTGATCGCCAACCTCCAACGAGCAATCGGTATCGAACAGCGGTACGGCATCGGTAGGCTTTACACGAGTAAAATATACTCTTTGGAACGCCAATTTCTGCAAATCCTTACGCCACAGACGCTGATCGAGTTGCGACATTGTAGGCGAGCATTTTGTAACGATAAAGTAGTTACCGCGATAGAGCGAATCCAGCGTATCACGAAGCGTACCGGCCGGCAGATAGCTATCCTTGGCAAATGGACGCGTTGAATCTACCACCACCACATTAATCAGTGGCTTAACGTGACGATGCTGGAAACCATCGTCCATAATTATGAGATTTATCTCGGGATGCTCCGCCTCAATTCTCTCGATTGCCGTTACACGATCCTCGCACACGACAACCAACGTCTCGGGATACTTCAGCTTAATCTGCAAAGGTTCATCGCCCACGTCGCGATATGACGAAGAGGTCGTAACCTCGAAATAACCCTTTGTAAGACGGCCATAACCACGCGAGAGCAACGCAACATTGTAGTACTGTTGCATAAAGGCAATAATAAGTTCGGCAGCAGGGGTCTTACCCGTACCTCCAACCGTAATATTTCCGACACAAATTATAGGTGTTTTGAACTTACGGCTCTTCAACAGGCCACAATCAAAAAGCCAGTGGCGAAACTTAATTGCCACGTAGTAAAACACCGAAAGTATTTTCAGAAAAAAGCCCATAAATGCCGTGCCCCGACCGCTGTTCTTAAATTCTTAATTTAAGTAACGGACCTACCATTACCCTACAATTCGGTCAAAGATACAATTTTTTTCGTTATTCTCCAACTTAAAACCCCAATTTTACGTCATACAAAACAATTATACATTGTTTTTACTCTGTTTTTACCTACGTTTTTATATTTTTTCGTAACTTTGTCATATTATGAGACACTTGATTTTTTACATATTACCACTTTGGCTTCTGATTCTCTCATCGTGCAAAAGCGACACACCCGAGGAGCAGGCAATCGAAGAGCCACAACACACTATCCTTTACGGCATTATCGCCGATGACTATCGTACCGAGCAGGGCCGTATCGAAAGCGGCGAGACACTCGGAGCAATCCTCAATCGTTATGGCGTATCGCCAGTGATGATCGACCGACTGGACAAAGCCTCTCGCGAGGTATTCCCTCTGCGACAGATTCGTGCCGACCGACCATATATGGCATTCCTTACAACCGACTCGCTCACTACCGACTCAATACCCGTAGGACGTCTGGACTACTTGGTTTACGAGAAGGATTTGGTCGAGTATGTCGTATTTGGATTTAAGAACGACTCCATCACTATCGAGCAGGGCGAAAAGGAGGTAACACTTCGACGCCAGCGTCGCTCGGCAACTATCGAGTCGTCGCTCTGGGGGGCCATTATGCGTGACAGCCTACCCTACGCATTGGCTGCCGATATGGAGGATATCTATCAATGGACTGTTGACTTTTTCGGTATTCAGAAAGGCGACAGTTTTACCGTCATCTACGATGAGAAACTTATCGACACCGTACACGTCGGCATTGGTCGCATCTGGGGCGCAAAGTTCACCCACGGAGGTAAAGATGTCTATGCCATTCCTTACAAACAGGACGATAAAGTGAAATATTGGGAGTACGACGGAGCATCGTTGCGCAAACAACTACTTAAAGCTCCGCTTAAGTTCTCACGCATCAGCTCGAAGTTCTCTTATTCGCGCCTTCATCCCGTTCACCGCGTATATCGACCCCACTTGGGTGTCGATTATGCCGCACCTAAGGGTACGCCTGTACACGCCGTAGCCGATGGCGTTGTTACGTTCAAAGGCTGGGGTGGCGGAGGTGGAAATACGCTGAAGATCAAGCACGCAGGCAACCTTATGACGGGCTATCTGCACTTGAGTCGCTTTGCCAAGGGCATTAATCAGGGTACACACGTCTCGCAAGGTCAGCTAATCGGATATGTAGGCAGCACCGGCACATCGACAGGCCCGCACCTCGATTATCGCGTATGGAAAAATGGCAAGCCCATAAATCCGCTTACCGTACCGCAAGAGCCGACCGAGCCTATCAAGAAGGAGAATATGGCCGAGTTTGAGTATATACGCAATTGCATCGTGGCAGAGCTTAATGGCACAGCTACCGACGAGCAGATTATCACGCAGCTCGACTCAATTGTAATGCCCGCTTTAGCCGATACATTGGCACACGAAAATGTAGAGCCTAAGGCTGAAAAATAAGTACGGATATGGAGATTGATAAGCGTTTTGAGAAGTTTATTGCCAAGCACCATGTGCTTACGCTAGCAACTGCAACAACTGCCGGCGCACCCTACTGCTGTAACGCATTTTTCGCCTACGACAAGCACTCGGCGGCATTTATCTTCACATCCGATAATTCGACCCATCACGCCCAAATGATGGTCGCAAATAGCCGCGTAGCGGCATCCATAGTACTTGAAACACGCATCGTGGGCAAGATTCAAGGCTTGCAAATAACAGGTAATATCGAGCCCGCAACCGACGAGGAGAAAAAGCTATACATCAAGCGATTTCCATACACGGCCGTTGCCGATTTGACACTTTGGCGATTGCAGGCCGACATGATGAAACTCACCGACAACACGCTCGGTTTTGGCAAGAAACTTATATGGCACAAACAGGAGTAATAATAGTAGCCGGCGGCTCGGGTCGCCGTATGGGAGCATCGCTGCCTAAACAATTTATGATGTTGGGTAACACCCCAATTTTGGTACGCACGATTAATCGCATGCGCGAGAGTCTGCCTGCCGCCGAGATTGTTGTTGTACTCCCCGAGGAGCATATTGCACTATGGCACAATCTGTCGGCCCGTTTCGAAGTTGCTGCGCATCGCGTAGTAGCGGGCGGCAAAGAGCGTTTTCACTCGGTAGCTGCAGGTTTGGCTGCACTGAGTGACGAGGTGCGTTACATAGCCGTTCACGATGGTGTAAGACCGTTGGTGAGTAAAAAATTGATAATAAGACTTATCCTCGAAGCCGAACAACATCAGGTTGTAATTCCCGTCATAGCGCCCGCCGATTCGTGCCGAATTATTGAGGGCGAGTCGTCGATAACAATCGATCGCTCGACGCTACGATTTGTACAAACGCCGCAGGTTTTCCACGCCGAGGTACTCCGCAAGGCCTACGAGCAACCCTTCTCAACGGCGTTTACCGACGATGCCTCGGTTGCTGAAGCGGCTGGTTATGCAGTTCATCTATGCGAGGGGGAGCGTCAAAACATTAAGATAACCACGCCCGACGACATTACGCTTGCCGAGGCTATAATCGCCACAAGAGATGAAGAGATTTAAGTATAAGATCGATCGTCGCACGATGATTCTTTCGGTGCTGGCAATCATTATCTTCATTGCCATTGCCGTCGCACTGCTACTTATTTACAAGGGTGGATTCTTCTCGGCCTGGTTTACGTCGCTCATTATCGCGCTGATGGCCCTGATGATTCTTTCGGTACCACGCTATATTGCAGTAAAAGAGGATAGCATAGAGATTCACTGCGTGATGGATATAACCGCAATCGATATTCGAGAGATTGAATCGGTAAGAAAGGTTGACGCCTCGCAGATGCGATGGATCGTACCGCTTTTTGGTGCGGCAGGATTCTTTGGATATTATGGAAAATTTTTCGATCTAAAGGACTTCGACGCTATAACAATCTACGCCTCTGAGTGGAAGAATTTTGTCGAGATTATCGACATATACGACTATCGCACCTATGTTTCGTGCCGCAACAGCGAAGAGCTAATCGAGGCTATCACGCAAGCTATGGAGCAATATGCCGAGCAAGAGGATACTACGGGCGAGGAGAATTAGCCTAACCTAACGCCACATCGAGCATCATCATCAACGCAAAGCCCACAGCAACGCCAATAGTGGCAATATTCGAATGGCGCCCCTGCTGCGACTCGGGGATAAGCTCCTAGACAACGACATAAATCATTGCGCCGGCAGCAAAAGCCAACAAGAATGGCAAAATTGGCTCTACCCACTCAATCAAAAGGATGGTCAGTATTGCCGCTATAGGCTCAACCACACCCGACGCAACACCATACAAGAACGCCTTCCAACGACTACCGATGCTCTGTTTCAAAGGCATCGACACAATCGCTCCCTCGGGAAAATTTTGAATCGCAATACCCAACGCCAAGGTCAAAGCTCCGGCCATAGTTATGCTGGCATTGCCACTAATAGCTCCGGCCAGCACCACGCCTACGGCCATTCCTTCGGGGATATTATGCAACGTAACCGACAAGAAGAGCATCGCCGAGCGACCCAAGCCACTCTTCATGCCCTCTGGTTCTGTAGAGTCGAGATGGAGGTGAGGTACCACACTGTCGAATATCAGCAGAGCAAACATTCCAGCCAAGAAACCCAGCACGGCAGGTACCCACGCCACCGACCCGCTCTCGGCGGCCATATCTATCGACGGGATGAGCAACGACCACACCGAGGCGGCCATCATCACTCCCGAAGCAAAGCCCAAGAGCAGTTTTTGAAGTTGTGGTGCGATAGTATCACGCAACAAAAAGACCATCGCTGATCCCAGCGAAGTACCCAAAAACGGCAACAGCAATCCAAATAACAGTTCTCGGCTCATAACTCCTCTACTTTAATTTTTCAAGATAATCGATAAACACACCAAAGTCGGTATGCGAATTAACAAAATCGTCGTACGAACACTCTGTATCGCCCGCCTCGGGAACATCCGACACCATCTTCACTACAACAACAGGAATCTGGCCAAACAACTCTGCCGCCTGACATACCGCCGTTGCCTCCATATCGAAAAGACCCGACGCAACGCCGAAACGTGTTTTTATCTCGGTAATCATCTCACCATTTACAAACGCATCGCCAGTCCACACTACGGCATCATCGTGGCCAAGCAGCGGATAAGGCTCGGTAAGTTCGGGAACGAAGTCGCTCGGCACGCGGCAATCATGATAACGCGCCACACGAGGAGCAACAATCTCGCCACGTTCTCTATCCAGAGTCGAAGCCGCATAACCAATAACCGCCACACGGTCAATCTCGCCATTTGCTCGCACCAAAGCCTGCGCTGTAGAAGCGGCCGCCAAAGCTTTACCGACTCCCGTACGCACCACCGAATAGGTATTATTCAAGCCGCTGCGACCCTCAAGGGCTTTAATCATATTGCGGCACTCGCGTTCGGTTGGTGTAACTATCAAGTATCTCATTACCAAGCACAATTATAAATTGAACCAATGCCCGCCTCATCGGCCTGCTCGCGAGTGTAAAGAGCGCGCATATAGGCTGCCATAGCGTCGTTTGTAGCTGCAACGGCAAACAATCCGGGGTTACCGCACTGCACCTCGTTAAGACCTACGATATCGTCCTTCGACTTAAGCGGAAAGACCTGCTTATAGACTCGCGCCAACGCCGCGCGAATATCCTCGGCCGTAACATCATTCATAGTCGAGAGATAAAATCCGGTTTTACAGCCCATCGGGCAGAACGACACGATGCTTGCGCCGATCTTCTCGTCAAGACGCAAATAGTAGGCCATCAGATGTTCGATAGTATGCACCTCTCCCGACCCCATAGGCGAATGATCCATCGGGGCGCGGAATCGCATATCCCACGAATGAACCGCCAAACTATCGTTAATTGTATAGACCGATCTTAAGTAGAGGCCCTCACGCAATGTCAAATGGTCAACATCAAATGATGAAACAACCGAATTTTTACTCTCCATATCTTTTAGTTTTAATTATTTTCTATTCAAATCGCATCACAATCGCCGTAGCAATCGTTAGCACCTCAACCATTTCCAGCAATCGCACGACGTCGAAAGCACATTGAGTGTGTAAAATTAATATTTTTTGCGCAATACTAAAAATATATCGACTCAAATTCCGACCAACTGTCAATCTCGGCTCCTCAATTGGCTTACTTTTTGCGCCTTCACACGTAAACGATTGACAAAAATGAGCAAGATTACGATTTATCAATTCACCGACCCTACCTGCATTTGGTGTTGGGGTAACGAGCCCGTACTACGCGCACTTGACTATCTGTATGGTGAGAAGATTGCCATAGAGTTTATTATGGGCGGCCTGATTGAGGATATCAGAACACTATTCAACATCGAAGGCCCTGTAAATCTTGTAATCGAACGAGCAAATGCCCGCATAGCCGAAGATTGGCGCAGGGCCTCGCAACGCCACGGAATGCCAATTGGCAAAGAGTGTATGCGACTATACACCGAACAATACACGTCAAGTTTCCCGCAAAACATCGCCTACGAGGCAGCCAAGCGAATCGATAAAGAGAGGGCCAAATTGTTTCTGCGCCGCATTCGTGAGGCCACCTTTACAGAGTGCCGTCGCACGTCGCAAATTGATATTTTGGTTGAGTTGGCTACCGAAGTCGGTATCGATGCAGCCCAATTTATCGATAAATACACCAATGGCGGTGCGCAAGCCGACTTTATGCAGGATAGAATGAAGTGCCGCCGCAATGGCATTACGGGTTTTCCATCATATTTGGTAAGCGAGGGCAATACCAATATAATATTAGGCGGTTACCAGAATCTGCGCACCTTCCATACGGTAATCTCTCGTTTAAGCGGAGGCAAAATCAAGCCGCGGCGTATAGGCCCATCACTCGCCAACATCATCGACTTTGCCAAACATTACAAGAGTTTCTACCCTGCCGAGATCGAAACAACATTTTCACTCGACAGAGCGCAGACCGATGCTATGATTTCCGAGCTACTGCAAAAACAACGGCTTTCATCACAAACCATTGGCGATGGGCGCAAATTAACATACATAACTAACGCACGCTCACGCTACACAACAAAAGAAAGCGCCACCAATAAGAACTCCTCAATCGCCTAACTATCACCGCAAAGCAACAAATCAGACTTATTGGTCAAAATTAACACATCAAATTGTGGAATTTAATTGATTTTATATAAGAGAACCTGTCTAACAATTTTTTGATTGTTAGACAGGTTCATCTTGTTTTTGCTTATTCAAATCTATCGGCGGACTACTTCGTGGCCAAAGGGCATAAGAGCAAGAATCATAAGTTTGAAGTGCTGCAAGCCGAAGGGGATTCCGATGATGGTACAGCAGAATACCACACCCAAAGCCAAGTGAGAGAGAGCAACCTCGATACCTCCAAAGATTATCCACAGCACATTGAGCAGGATTGAGAGACAACCCGATGATTTTTCACGCTGGACAACCTCGCCACCAAAGGGCCACATTGCAAATGTTCCCAACTTCATAACCTGTACACCGAAGGGGATACCAACGATTGTAAGACACAAAATCAAGCCTCCAAGGAAATAACCTAGACCAAGGAATAATCCTCCGAATATAAACCAAATAAGATTACCAAGTAAACTCATAACGCGTAGTTTTATAATTGTTAGTTTTAAGTTTCAAAATATTGCTGACCTCAAATATAGATATAAAATCTTAAAAATCAAAATCAGCCAACTCATCTACTCTGCACCGCTAACCCTTTTTATTGCGGAATACAACATGTTCGAGAATAATGACCGTAATCACACCCATAACAAAGCCATTACCAATGACGGGGCGCAGCAGCGCAGGGATAACCCCCATTGGCACAATACCAAATAGCAGTGCAACCATAATAGGCAGGCCCACGACAAGTGCATTATCGAAACTTCCAACCGAACGATCGGCAACCATCATATGAAACGATGCAGCTAGCTGTGTTCCCATCAAATAGAGCAGAATAACGCCAATTACTGTATTAGGGATAGCCGACAAAACAGCAATAAGTGACGGCACAAAGGCGCATATTAAAAGTCCAGCACCTGCGGGTATCAATGCAAAGCGGGAAGCGCACATCGATGAGGCAATAACTCCTGGCGACATAGAGAAATTAACAGGGCCTATTACACCTAAACCGCCTGCCATCATATTCAGCAAGCCCGTAAGACCCACACCGCGTCGGCATCGTTTATCGGCATCCTCCACACCAAGCATTGCGCCCAGCGACTGAATGGAGCCAATATCGTTAATCAGCAGGGCCACATAGCAAAACAGGAAGGCAACAATGATACTTCCGTCAAACTCCAAACTGGGCAGCAACAGCGGGCCTTCCGACTCGGCATAGCGCGCCATCACCTCGCCAAAGCCTCCATAAATCGCGTAATATGTAATGCATCCGACCAACAGAGCGACCGGCACCAATAATGACTTGGCAACTCCTCGCAGATGAGCCGCAGCAAAGGCCATCAAAGGCACAGCTACGATAGTAAACCAAAGTCCAAAAACGTGACGTTCGGGCTCGCCGGCAGGAAATATCAAATTCTTAATCGTTGGGCCCAAAGTAAAGGCTATAAGCATAAGAATCACCACCACAATGCGCGGCGTAAAAATACGTTGCAGACGCTGCAACATAGGGCCAATCGACAACGACGCGACGATAGCACCGCCGATAAGTATCGCGGTGTATATCTTATTGGTATTTACCGCCTCACCCTGCGAAGCGAGGGTCGCTATGATACCTACCAAAAGTACCGACGCGGGTCCTACGACAATAGGCATACGATGTCCCCACAAAACCTGAACTATTGTAGCAAAACCCATCAGGGCAAAGGCCTTCTGCGTATAGAAAACTCGCTCGGCAGGCGAACCTACCGCAATAAACATCGATGTCACAACAACCGCCACAGCCAGCACAAACCATTGGAAGCTGTAGAGAAGCAACTGTCCCATTGGTGGGCGGTCATTCAATCCATACTTAAGATTCATAACTCAATATATCTCAATATTATAAAAACAGTTGAGCCATCAGCGCAGAGCGGCTCGATGCAAAGATACAATCGCCAATCGAGAATTCAAAATTTTAGTCGTAACGCAACACGCTACTTATGCCCAATAGCGTTGTTGATAATTGCACTATGATGCCATCCAGCCAAGCCGGCACATCGTCAGGCGCAAAAAAATCGGGTTCGCACACAATAATTTCACTCTTTTTGTCGATAGTCCGTGGATTTTTTATTAAATTTGCGTAATATAAGATTCAAAACAAGAAGAACGAATTATAACAATATAAAATCACAACACTATGGAAAGTAAATACTCTTTACCAAAGGATGGTGGTTTGGTTTTCGAGGGTACTCCTCGCGATATTATCCACCGCTATGAGAAGATTCCCACCTCGGTATTTGATGTCGAGAGTGAAGGTGTAAGTTACGTTGCCGACCTCGTTGAGCAGGCTATTGCAAATCATAACGCATCGGGCCAGCAGCGTCCTTTTGCGTTGGGACTCAGCACAGGTCGCACGCCTATTGGACTTTATCGTGAGCTTGCAGCGCGTTGTAAGGCCGGCAAGCTGTCATTTGCCAACGTTGAGGTTTACAGCATCGACGAGTTCTATCCAGCAGCAAAGAATGGCCCGCAGAGCCGCAGCTACAGAATCTATGAGGATTTGCTCAGTTTGGTAGATATCAAGCCCGAGAATATCCACACTATGGATAGCGACATTCCTGTTGAGAAGCTATCGGCTTATTGTGCCGATTACGACTACAAGTCACGCGGCATCGACCTTCTGCTTATCGGTATGGGTGAGCAGGGTCAGGTAGGTTTCAACGAGCCGGGCTCGTATGCAAAGTCGGTTACTCGAATGGTACAGCTTACATATCAGTCACGCAAAACCTGCGCAAGCCAATTCTATGGCGTAGAGAATACCCCAAAGATGGCTATCACAATGGGTCTTAATACAGTAATGAGCGCCAAGCGCATCGTTCTTATGGCTTGGGGCGAGGGTAAGGCTTCGGTAATCGGTAAGGTTGTAGAGGGCGACGCAACGCGTATGATTCCTGCATCACTATTGCAGAACCACCCCAACATCGAGGCCGTAGTTGATGATCCCGCTGCCGAGAACCTCACGGTAAAGAAGGCTCCTTGGTTGGTTGGCCCTTGCGAGTGGACATCACGTCTTATGCGTAAGGCTGTAGTTTGGCTTTGCGGCGTGGTTGAGAAGCCTATCTTGAAGCTTACTCATAAGGATTATATCGAGCACTCGTTGGGTGAGATGCTCGACGCAATGGGAATGAGCTACGACGCAGTAAACATCAAGGTCTTCAACGACCTTCAGCATACCATTACAGGCTGGCCGGGCGGTAAGCCGAATGCCGACGACACTACTCGTCCCGTGGCATCGACTCCGTTCCCCAAGCGCGTTATTATCTTCTCTCCCCACCCCGATGATGATGTTATCTCGATGGGAGGTACATTCATCCGCCTTGTTGAGCAGGGTCACGATGTACACGTTGCCTATGAGACTTCGGGTAACGTAGCAGTACACGACGACGTTGTTGTTCAGCACATGGATACAGCTCGCGAGTTGGGCTTTGGCGACCGCGTAGAGGAGGTTCAGAAGATTATCGCAAGCAAGAAGAAGGGCGAGCCTGAGCCTCGCGCTCTGCTCGACATCAAGGGTGCTATCCGTCGTGCCGAGGCACGCGGTGCGGTACGTTCATTTGGATTGAATGAGGATACCAACGCTCACTTCCTCAACCTGCCGTTCTACGAGACTGGCGGTATTAAGAAGGGCGAGCGCACCGATAAGGATATCGAAATCATTACCGAGCTTTTGCAGCAGGTTAAACCTCACCAGATCTACCTTGCAGGCGACTTGGCCGACCCCCACGGCACACACCGCGTATGTACCGAGGCTGTTTTGGAGGCTCTGTTCCGTTTGAAGGATGCAGGCGAGAAGTGGTTGGAGGAGTGCGTTGTATGGCTCTACCGCGGTGCTTGGATGGAGTGGGAGATTGGAATGGTCGATATGGCTGTACCTTTGAGTCCCGATGAGCTTATCAAGAAGCGTCACGCCATCTATCGTCACCTCTCACAGAAGGATATCGTCCCCTTCCCGGGCGATGATAGCCGCGAGTTCTGGCAGCGTGCCGAGGAGCGTACACAAAACACAGCCCGTCTGTACGACGAGTTGGGAATGGCCGAGTATCAGG
>JAGBIR010000216.1 GCA_017934845.1 Alistipes sp.
AAAAGAAATAAATACGTTATTTTTGCGTCGCAAAACGCCTCGCACGAGGTGCATACGCGATGGTTCCGTAGCTCAGTTGGATAGAGCAACAGCCTTCTAAGCTGTGGGTCGTGGGTTCGAATCCCGCCGGAATCACGAGCGATGCAAACAAGCATCATTGGCAAGCCACTCCGTAAGGGGTGGCTTTTGTAATATAAGCAGTTGTGGGAGCTTGCACACTTGCAACTGCTTATATTGCGAAAGATATTCTGCTTTGCAGAACTTGCCAATGATGCTTGTTTATATCCGAGGACTCCAAGGGAAAGACGCAGGAAAGCGTAGCGGCTGCGTCAATCCCGCTGCTCAACAATGCGAGCCTGCGCATTGCCGAGGAGTTTGTATATTATCGTCAGCTGGAATAGGATGCAGAGATTAAACGGAAAGACGCAGTAAAGTAATGCTACTGCGTCTTTTTCGTCTATAAGTATAGCCCGCGAAAAGATGATAACGTGCCTTTGGTTTTTAAGCCAATTAGTGTGGTAATGTTACAGTCTTTCGCAGAACTCTATCTTTTCATTATTGGGACCCAAGATTATGAAATATTTTATGCCTCGTTCCCAGAATGGCAACGACTGAAGTCCACCTTCAAGGATAGTTAACCCCATTGCCTGAGCTTTCTCATAGAGCGTATCTATCTGCTTAACATCAATGGCGATATGGTCGATGGCTCCGGCTTGCATCGTCGCGGCATAATTCTGGTACGTCTCAATGACAAGGTTGTGCAGTTGCAAAAAGGCAACCTGCTCATCGCCATTGGCTGTCTGCATAATGAGCTGAAAGCCCAACTGCTCATAAAAGGCTTTCGTACGCTCGATATCGTTTGTCGGGACACCTATATGCTGCAGTCCCGTGCAAAAATCACTTATCTTCATATTTCACTCATTAGTTAGTCCATACACTCCGCATCCTTGATGCGACAACCCCACAGGGCATAATACAACATAACCAGCTCGCAAACCAGCGCGATGGTCCAGGTCCACTGCCAGCTACCAACCGCATCGGCAAATACGCCCTGCAACACGGGGAATACTGCGCCACCGAAGACGCCCATCATAAATACGCCCGACGCCTTCGAGGTGTATTTCTTCAGGCCCTTAATCGACAGCGTGAAGATGCAACTCCACATAACCGAGTGGCACAATCCTACAGAGACTAAAATCCACAGATTATTGGTAACCATCGCCACCACGATTTGGGCCGCAGCGATGATGGTCGTGACGGCGAGCAGCTTACGCGGTGAGATGCTATCGAAGAAACTGAAGGTCATACGGCCAACCATAAATCCTCCCCAATAGAGCGTTGCCAGGAGGGCAGGAATACCCAGATCCAAGCCCCAGAGAATCAAGTGATCCTTGCCGAAGAATGAGAGGCCATAGCCTGAATCGATAAGTTCCATAGCGTGAAGGTTGACATTTACGCCAATCGACACCTCCGTACCCACATAGAAGAAGATGGCTACAACGCCCAACGTGAGGTGTCGGAATGACCACACGCTACGCTCCAATTTCTCGTCACCCTCGGCTCGCGTACCCTCAATATCGGGTAGGCTAAGACGCGAGGTTACTACGGTCGTTACCACTATGCAGAGGGCAATTAACAAGAAGGGAATCATCAGCTGGTCGGCCGTAACGCTATCCAGAGCCACACCCACGAAGATGATACCCGTAACGAAGAATGGTGCAATGGTGGTTCCGAATGAGTTGATCGCACAAACAATATTCATACGCTGCACGGGCTGCGTATTGGGCAGGTCGTAGGCCGCAACATACGGATTGATAACGACTTGCAGCAACGCCGCAGATGTACCCATAAGGAATGAGCCGAGCAGGAAGATAAAGTAGCCATACGGCACCTTATCGCCCATAATCGATAGGTGTGCATCGCCATAATGCACCACTACCCACGATGAAAGCGAGTAGGTGAGCAGTCCCGCAACCATCACACACAGGGCGCGCAGAAGCGTAATCTTATATCCGTGCTGGTTAATCCACTTGCCGCCCAGTGAGCTATTGAGCAGATAACCCGGAAAGAAGAAGAACGAGATAAGCGTGGTAAGCGTATTTCGCAGTTCATCGGCGTGCGAGAGGAAGGCGATCTTCAGCGGCCCCTGAAACTGTCCATTTACGGTAGTCAGAAAGCCCACAATAAAATATATGAACGTAAGAACCACAAAGGGCCCCAATCCATTGCGTTTTTGCATATTCATCTCATTTAAGTTTGGGTTAATAGCCTCTACAATATGCTTTCAAGCACCGACATAGCACCTCGTTGCTTTATCTCGCTCACCATCTGCAGATATAGCTCTACAAATGCTTGCGAAGCCTTCAGATCGGTACTGCTAAAGGCCGAGAGCGACAAGAAATCGACAGGATTATCACTCGCAATAAGGGCCTCATCCTCGACCGTGAGCCACGGCTCGGCAACCTCAAACGATGCGCCATTGTCGTCCACCTTATACTTCAGATAGTGTCGGTAGGCAGCAATCAGATACGCCACACGCTTGAGATTTGCGCCGTCTGCAATCATCTTAATCAGATTGGGCATAACATATACGGGGAACTTCGATATGCCATCAAAGCACAGACGCGCCACCTGATCGCTTACCGAGCGGTTGCCAAATCTCTCGACAAGTGTCTGCTTGTAGAGCTCCAGATCGGTATTTCCGGGCGCGGGGACATAGGGTGTAATATCCTCATCCATAAATACACGTACGAACTTGGCAATACGCTCGTCGTGCATCGCATCATCCACCTTACGATATCCCGACAGGAAAGAGGGGTAAGAGAGCAATGTGTGAGAGGCATTGAGCAGACTAAGTTTCATATTCTCGTATGCGGTTACATCGTCGGTGAACTCGGCTCCTACCTTCTCCCATGCGGGGCGACCAGCGATGAAGTTATCCTCGATAACCCACTGTATAAAATCCTCGCAATAGACAGGAGCCTTATCCTCCACGCCATTCTTTTCATTTAAGCGCACAATATCTTCGGGGCGAGTAGCTGGCGTAATACGATCGACCATGCTATTGGGGAATGTAACATTTTGGGCTACCCACTCGGCCAGCTCCTCGTCCTGAGCCTTGAAGAAAGTGCAGAATGACTTACGGGCCGTGTTGCCATTATGTTGCAGATTATCACACGACAAGATTGTAATTGGACCGTTGCCCAAAGCCTTGCGTCGGCGCAGACCCTCGGCTATAAATCCGAAAACCGTCTTGGGTGAGTGAGGATTCTGCAAATCATGCTGAATGGTTGGCTCGTTTAGGATAAATTCACCTGTGGACTTTTCCATATTGTACCCACCTTCGGTGATGGTAAGCGTGATGATGCGGATACTCTTGTCGGCAATCTTTGCAATGATGGTTTCTGCCTCCTCCATAGCCCAGTAAAGCTCGACCAGCGAACCAATACGATACGCCTCATCCACGCCATCGCGACCACACACAGTAAGCGTATAGATCTGCTCTTGAGACTTCAGCGAGCGATAGAGTGGCTCATCGCTGGGCAGTAGCATTGCACCGCATATACCCCACCGCTGCTGTGAAGCTTCCTCCAGAAGAAGGTTGGTATAATACTCTGCGTGAGCACGATGGAAATTACCAACACCAATGTGCAGAATACCTGCAGAGACCTGATTACGGCTGTAGTTGTAAGAAATTAGCTGTGTTTTCATAATTCGGGAATTATATTTACATCATATAGGATCATTTCGCACCTCGCCTCAAACACAAGAGGCCTAACAAATTTACAATTTTAAGAAATAAAAGCCAAGTAATATCAATATATTTTGACTGAAAAATATGGTTGATACCAAGATTTCACGGATTGTGTAGCTAAAATTGAATTATTTTTTGTAAATTGCCAAAACTTGCGAAGTTGAGGGGTGAGATTGATTTTTCTCGCTATGAACGAGGAGGATAGTTGCAATAACGCCAAATCATGTTTTAATTTTTTACTATACAAAATCTTTATATCCATATACTGAAAACAATATGAAAACCAATTACGAAGTAAGATATGCCGCGCATCCACGCGATGCCAAAGGCTATGACACCGCTCGACTGAGAGAGGATTTCCTGATCGAGAAAATTTTTGCGGCCGACGAGGTCAATATGGTCTATTCGATGTATGACCGTATGGTCGTGGGCGGAGCAATGCCCGTGAACGAGGTTTTGCGTTTGGAGGCGATAGATCCTCTCAAGGCTGAGCATTTCCTCTCGCGCCGAGAGTTGGGTATCTTCAACGTCGGAGGCAAGGGTCGCGTGAAGGTCGGCGAGGAGACCTTCGAGCTCGACTTCAAGGAGGCAC
>JAGBIR010000217.1 GCA_017934845.1 Alistipes sp.
AACGCTGGGTGTGGTTGAAATGGCGGAGTTGAAGTCTATTGTTAAGGCTTTTGTCGATAATACCGAGAGTAAGGATGGGCGGCGACAAATAAAGAATCCAAACTATTCCGATTATACTTGGCAGACCATTCCTCGTAATAATGGCGTGGTGCATTATCCTGTGAGTAATGGTGTGATTTCAATCGATATGGCAAAAGCTGTACCGGCAGGTCGATATATGGAGATTCAAAACGCCATTCTCGAAGCGTATGCTGAGTTGCGCGAGGAGTTGGCGCAACGCAGCTTTTATCGTTCGTTCGCTACGCTTGAGTCAGCCGAAAAGGAGTATATAATGCAGGCAATACCTATGCGTGTGAGCGAAGTTGATCGTTCTGTACTTCCCGAAGCCCCGAGGGTGTAATTTAATTGATAAGCCGTCTTTTGAGGCGGCTTATTCTATTGTTATAGATACAAAAAAAGACAGCCGAAAAGCTGTCTTTAGATCATTGTCGGGATAACAGGATTCGAACCTGCGACCCCCAACTCCCGAAGCTGGTGCGCTAACCGGACTGCGCTACATCCCGAACACTATTTCAATCAAGTCGGGATACCAGGATTCGAACCTGGGACCCCCTGCTCCCAAAGCAGGTGCGCTAACCGGACTGCGCTACATCCCGAATCGGCTACCTTATAGCCTGCCGAGGCAATCCTATAAGTTTTCGTGGTGCAAAGATACTCTCTTTTTTATTTTTAGCAAAGTTTTTGCCTACTTTTTTCTCTTTTGAGTCGAATAACCTACTTCTTGATGGCAATCTCGGCGACAATTGGACGATGATCCGACTCTACGGTGGCCTCTACGACGTAGTGTTGCTTAACTTCAGCTGTCGCGCCATTACCTTTATATAAAGCTATGTAGTCAATCTCAACCTCGGGCTTGTCGGCAGGCCAAGTAAGTTTATTGTGGCCCTGCTTGTCGAAAACCTGAAAATTCTGCTTCAAGAGCTGAACGCTCTCCTCGTTAGGTGTGGCATTTATGTCACCAGCCAAGATGGCGGGCTTGTCGAGTTTCGATAGAGTCTCGGCAATTATACCCATCGAAGTGTTGCGATCCTCGGCATGCAGTGAGAGGTGTGTGCAGCAAAAATAGTAATCCTCAAGCTCGACGATAAGCAACGAACGAGGCTCCGAACGGCACGGCAGAGGTACGCGGAAGTGCGATAATGGTTTCTGGCGCGTTAGAACGGCAATGCCATATTTTCCGCCCATATAATCTATCGAGCCGCCATAGGTCGCGTGCATATCGGTCAACTCCCCCACTTTCGTGGCTACATCTATCGGATAACGTCCTGTCATGCTATCTACCTCTTGCAGGGCAACGGCCTCCACCTCGGCATTGTTAATTACCTGCGCTACGCGCTCCAATGAAACTACTTTGTCCATTCCGTAGCCGTTGCGGATGTTGTAACTCATAAGGCGTGTAGGTGTGGTTGTAGTACAAGCCGAGCAGAGTACGGCGATGATTAGCGATATTATGCTGATTCTCATAAATTTATATATTTTTCGGGTTATTTTAATTTATGTAAAGTTACCTCTTTTTTGGCGTGAGGGCAAGAAAAATGAAAAAAATGTATAAAAAAGTGTAGAAAAAATTTGCAAATATGCCGACTTTGGTTATATCTTTGTGATATCAAAATGATATTACTAACGGAATTATTAACTACTTAATACAATTATCTTTATGGAGAATAAAAATTTTGAGTACAAAGGCTGGAAAATCAATGGCTTTGTAGCATTGTTCGTTATCTTGGCACTTCTTGGTGGTTCGATCTATCTTATCGTAAAGGGTGCAAACATGGAAAGCGTATCGATTGGTATTACGATGGCTGTGTCGGGTATCGTGTTGTTGATTCTGTCGCTCATCTCGATGAAGGGCTTTATGCTCTTGGAACCTAACGAGGCACGCGTGTTGACCTTCTTTGGTGAGTATCGCGGCTCGTTCTACAATACGGGTTTCTGGTGGGTGAATTTTCTGATGTCGGCAAAGAATATCTCGCTGCGTGCGCGTAACCTCAACGCCGAGCCAATCAAGGTGAATGATAAGACGGGTAACCCTATTATGATTGGTTTGGTGCTCGTATGGCGTTTGAAGCGCGACGAGATTTACCGCTCGGTATTCGATATCGATGCGACGGCCGATAATTCGGGTATGGTAACGCAGAGCAGCCGTATGCGTATGTTGGAGAACTTCGTGTCGGTGCAGAGTGATGCAGCGTTGCGTCAGGTGGCAGGTTGCTACGCCTATGACAATAATACGGCAGGTAGCGAGGAGATTACTCTGCGAAGCAGCAGCGACGAGATTAACGAACTATTGGAGGCTCGCCTGTCGGAGCGTTTGGCTATTGCCGGTATTGAGGTTGTTGAGGCTCGTATCAACTATTTGGCTTATGCTCCCGAAATTGCAGCCGTAATGTTGCGCCGTCAGCAGGCCGATGCTATTATTTCGGCACGCGAGAAGATTGTTGAGGGTGCTGTATCGATGGTTAAGATGGCTTTGGAGCGTCTTTCTGACGAGGAGGTTGTCGAGTTGGACGATGAGCGCAAGGCTGCTATGGTAACCAATATGCTCGTGGTGTTGTGTGCCGATGAGTCGGCGCAGCCCGTAGTGAATGCTGGAACAATGCACCATTAACAGAGCGTAATGGCAAAGAAGGTAGAAAATAAGAGTTTTGTTCTGCGTGTCGATGCGGCTACGATGGACGCTTTGGAGCGTTGGGCCGAAGATGAATTCCGCAGCATCAATGGGCAACTGCAATGGATAATTGCAGATGCCCTGCGGCGCAGCGGACGTCTGAAAAAGTCGAAAACCGCTGCCGAGCAGAGCGATAAAACAAAGGAATAGATTATGGGTGAGATTCATAGAAAGTGGTTTACCATAACGTGGGGCGTACTGTTACTCTTCTCGGTTGTGATGAGTCAGCTGATGCGTCATACCGATTTTGAATGGGTGCGCAACTCGGGAGTTGTTATGCTTTACGAGGTTGTCTCTTGGCTCACTTTGGCTGTGACTATTCTGCTTTTTATGTGGTATAATGTTCATTACTGGCGCATGAGTCGTCGCCTGTTCTGGCGTAAGTGGCGCAGGTGGGCAGGAAACATCATCATAGGCGTGGCAATGGTTGCGGTGTTGTTACTTGCGATATATCTCTTGAGAGCCGATAAGGTTGAACTCCTCGACTCCGAACGATACATGTTGTTGGGTGTGTTTGCCGTCGGAGGACTTATCTATGGCGTAGCACGTTATAAATTTCAAAAAAGGTAATATTATGGAAGATTTTGTAAAGTGGCTCGATCGAACGATGTGGGCGTTCATTCTCCTATTATTGGTGGCTATTTTTATCTCAAATAATAGTGAGTCGGGACATAACGCGATGATTATAGCCGATATTTTCCAATGGATATTAATCTTCGGAACGGTTGGTGTTGCAGGTCTGAAGGCGTATGTGAAATATAAAAATAATCCTGAAGAGGCTAATTCG
>JAGBIR010000218.1 GCA_017934845.1 Alistipes sp.
ACCCGAGGCTGTTCGTGAGTTGCAACATCGAGCCTTTGAGGTCCTGGGAATGCAGAAAATGTGGGCTGGTTACTTCGATGGCAACGAGAAGTCAAAACGTGTGCAAGAAAAATGCGGTTTTAAGTATATGTTCACGAAATACAACGTGTCATCACAATTGGTTGGTGAGTTGCGGACGGAACACATTACTTGCCTAACAAAGATGGAATGGTGTACACCATGAGTATATTAACTAGATTTTTTGATGGCAATATGCTAAAAACGGCTGTCCTGATAGCAGGGCAGCCGTTGTCTTATGTAGTATGGTTGAGGCTAATCCTCCTCGTCGTCGAAGTAGAAACCATCCATCAGTGCGTCAATCTCGCGACGCTCCTTCTTTGTCGGGCGGCCCGTTCCGCGCTCGCGGAATACAAATACCGTCTCGCGAGGCACGGTGAGCTTATCCAACTCCTCCTGCGGAGTGATATTCAGACAATAGGTAGGCACATTCTTTGCCGGCTGGCGCGAGCTGACCAACCCCACGACCTTATATTGATAGGTTACGGGCATACGCTTAACGCTAATCTGGTCGCCCTCCTTCACCTCACGCGAGGGCTTGGCGTAGGAGCCGTTTACCAGCACGCGGTTGTTGCGTATGGCATCGGCAGCATCGCTGCGCGTCTTGAATACACGCACCGCCCACAGGTATTTATCTAATCTTACATCACTCATAGTTGTATTGTCGTTCAATGTTTTGAATTTAATTATCCTCCGAATGTGAGCCCTCCTCGGTCTGACGGCTGACGCTGAGGATCATTCCCAGCGCAATGCAGGTGAAGAGCAGCGACGAGCCTCCGCGCGAGATGAGCGGCAGAGTCTGACCCGTCTCGGGCAGGATATTCACCGTCACCATAATATGCACCAGAGCCTGACCCGTTATCAGTATCGCCAAGCCAAGCGACAGCAAGGCGGGAAAACGTTTCGGGCACTTATCAAAAATCTCGATAGCGCGGAAAAACACCCACACATAGAGTGCAATAAGAATCATAGCCAAGCCTATACCATACTCCTCGGCGAAGAAGGCAAAGGCGTAGTCACTCTCGGGGTGCGTCATCTCCACACGTACGGTACTCTGACCCGCACCCAAGCCGAGAATGCCGCCATCATGGATGGCAATCATCGAGCACTCGGCATCGGTGAGTTCGTTGGCAGGCACCTCCATACGCGATGTGGTCCACAAATCGATCCACGTCGTTATTCGGTTGCTCGCCGTAACACCTCGTCCGAGGCCCAGCATCATAAACAGCGCGCCACCCGTAATGGCCCACGCCAACAAGCGGCCTATATCGGCCCACTTCACTCGCGCAATGTAGAGCATAGCCATCGAGAGCTGAAAGACAATAACGGCCGACGAGGTGTGTGCCGGCAAAATAGCCATACACGACAGCACGATTGGCATAAATATATATCGGCCACCATCGAGCCACACGCTCCGCTGCTTCTGACTGCGCCACGTCCAGAACTTGAGGCTCGGGATAAGTTGCGTTGTGGTGATTGTCTTCTGACGTTTAGCAAGTTGGCGAGCCAGATACATAACGATGGCTATCTTGAGCATCTCCGACGGCTGGAACTGGAATCCAAACACGGGGAACCAGCGCGCAGCACTGTTGGTCGTATAGCCCATAAAATGTACGGCCATAGTCAAACCAAAAGCCAAGAGCCACACCCACGTCGAGCAGAATCGATAGACGCTGCTATTTATACGATGCGTGACAAACATCATCACCACACCACCCACCAGCAGCAGTAGCTGAAAACGCAGGAACTCGGCCGGTGTGGTTGACGAGCTGGGCATATATGCCATTTTGGCAGTCGATGAATAGACCACCAAAACCGAGATTGTCATCAGCACGATGATTATAACCCACAGCACCCTATCGCCACCGAACAGACGCTTCACAACATCGACAAAGCTGCTCTCGCGCTCTGCCGCCGCCTCTACCGCAGCGCCCTCGACAGCATCGGCTTCGGCGGTTGACTGCACGTCATCCTGCTCGGGCGTCTGGCCTACGCGATGCACATAGTCGGAGTATCGTACCTGCTCGTTTGCCATAATTTACAATTATTTCAAGATATTCGCTTTAACCCACTCCTTGAACAGCTCACCGCGCTGCTCGTAGTTCTTGAAGAGGTCGAAACTTGCACACGCGGGCGAGAGCAACACCGTATCGCCCTCGACAGCCAGCTCTGCCGCCGCACGCATTGCCTCATCGAGTGACGAGGTGCTGACAACGGTAGGCACAACGCCCGTAAAGGCCTCTATCAGCTTGGCATTATCCACACCCATGCAGACCAAAGCCTTGACCTTCTCGCGCGCAAAGGGCTTTAGCGGCTCATAATCGTTACCCTTATCCGTACCGCCTGCAATCCACACCGTAGGGCGCGTCATACTCTGCAGGGCGTACCACACCGAATCGACATTCGTAGCCTTTGAGTCGTTCACCCACTCTACACCATCGCACTCGCCAGCAGGCTCCAAGCGATGCTCGACGGGCGAGAAGGAGTAGATGCTGTGCTCGACGTGTTCGGGTGCGACACCTGCCGCCATAGTCGCCAAAGCCGCCGCCATAGCGTTGTAGGCGTTG
>JAGBIR010000219.1 GCA_017934845.1 Alistipes sp.
GGAGAAGATTATCCACAACGCTTGGCAGTCAGCCGAGCCGGGTGTCTTGTTCTGGGATACAATCATCCGCGAGAGTGTGCCCGATTGCTATGCCGATAAGGGCTTCACTACCGTATCGACCAATCCCTGTGGCGAGATTCCTTTGTGTCCTTACGACAGTTGCCGTTTGTTGGCTCTCAACCTATTGAGCTATGTTGAGAATCCATTTACTGCCGATGCGAAGTTTAATTTCGACCTCTTTAAGCAGCACGTTGGCAAGGCTATGCGTATGATGGACGATATTATCGATCTTGAGTTGGAGAAGGTTGAGCTTATTATTAATAAGGTGTCGGCTGATCCCGAGGAGGAGGATATCCGTCGCGTGGAGTACGAGTTGTGGCTCAAGATTCGCGAGATGGCTCTGCTGGGTCGTCGTACAGGTCTTGGTATTACTGCCGAGGGCGATATGTTGGCAGCTTTGGGCTTGCGTTATGGCTCTGACGAGGCTATCGACTTCGCAGTATCGGTTCACCGTACGTTGGCTTTGGAGGCTTATCGCGCCTCTACAAAGATGGCCGAGGAGCGTGGTGCGTTCCCCATCTACGAGGCCGCTCGCGAGGAGAATAATCCTATGATTCAGCGTATCAAGGAGGCCGATCCCGAGCTTTATGCCGAGATGGTAAAGCACGGCCGTCGTAATATCGCAATGCTTACCATTGCACCTACGGGTACCACGTCGCTTATGTCGCAGACTACATCGGGTATCGAGCCTGTGTTCCGCCCCGTTTATAAGCGTCGTCGTAAGATCAATCCGTCGGATAGAGGCAAGACAGCCGATTTCGTTGACGAGATGGGCGAGAAGTTCGAGGAGTATTACGTTTATCACCACCAGTTCGTTAAGTGGTTGGAGAAGAACGGTTATGATATTTCACGTCTGCAGACCATTGCCGACGAGGAGTTGAACGAGTGGTTGAAGTCATCGCCCTATTATGGTGCTACGGCAATCGATATCGTTTGGGTTGCCAAGGTGAGTATGCAGGGTGCTATCCAGAAGTGGGTTGACCACTCAATTTCGGTAACTGTAAACTTGCCGAACGACGTGTCGGAGGAGTTGGTTGCCAACGTATATAAGACAGCTTGGGAGTGTGGCTGTAAGGGCGTTACCGTATATCGCGACGGCTGCCGCGACGGTGTGTTGCTCGATGCCAAGAAGAAGACCGACAAGAAGTGTGAGCCGGTAATCGATACAGCACGCAAGCGTCCTACATCAATTGCTGCCGATATCGTTCGTTTCAAGAACGGCTCGGAGGATTGGATTGCGTTTGTGGGTATTCAGAACGACCGTCCATATGAGATCTTTACCGGTAAGATCGAGGAGGATGCTATGTATATCCCCCGCAAGGTGACAAAGGGCTGCATTATTCAGGTGCGCGAGGCCGATGGTAACAAGCGTTACGACTTCCAGTATGTCGATCGTTACGGCTATACCAACACTATCGGTGGTATCTCGCGTTTGTTCGATGAGGAGTTCTGGAACTATGCGAAGTTGATTTCGGGTGTGTTGCGTCACGGAATGCCTATCGATAAGGTTGTACACCTGATTGACGGTCTGCACCTTAACAGCGAGAGCATCAATACCTGGAAGAATGGTGTGCAGCGTGCCTTGAAGCAGTATATTGCCGACGGTACGAAGTCTAAGGGTAAGTGCCCGCAGTGTGGTCAGGAGGAGATGGCTTATCAGAATGGCTGTTTGACCTGTATGTCGTGCGGTTACTCAAAGTGCGGTTAATCGAGCGCAATAGGCCTAAATAGGCTATAAAAATATCTAATAGATGGCGGTGTTCGACTTGAAAGTCGGACATCGCCTTTTTTGTTTGGCTTATTATTTGCAAAGGTTGTAGAGAGTTTTAGAAATTAGTGTAAGCGTGGCAACGGGTTTATTTATTCACAATTATAAAAGTAACCTATTTGTATTATTAAAAAATTTTTACTCTCTTTTGCTATTTTAGCACTGTCTGCAAGTAGCGCGTTTGCTCAACAGACTTCAGCTGAAGGTCTTCGCTGGAAGGGCCTTTACAACAATGGTTTTTGGTCGAATATGGAGCTGACCATCGGTGGTGGTGTTACCTACCCGGCATGGAATAGCTGGGGCTCGAATCAGGGAAAGTTCGGCGATAACATAGGCTGGACGGCCGAGATTGCTGCTACCAAGTGGTTTAATCCCATTGTCGGAGCGCGTCTGCAGGCTGCTGGTGGCGAACTCAATATGTCGAACGAGGCGCACGATAAGTTTAGCAGCTATTGGATTATGCCGCATGTCGATGGTGTTGTAAACCTGTCGAATTGGTTGGGCGGCTATCGCGACGATAGAGTTTACTATGCCAAGGTGTTTGCCGGTATGGGTGTGAGCATTGTCGATGTGAGCGATGGTGCATCGGCTGGCTTTGCCTTCGATGCGGGTATGAACCATACGTTCCGCTTGGGTAGTGCGTTGGATCTTAACCTCGAGATGAAGACCTTCGTCTGCTCGGGACGCGATATGCCCGACGCTGTGTCGGCCGATGCAGGTCGCTTTGGCCAGATTTATAGCGTAACACTTGGCCTTACCTATCGTTTCAATAAAAAAAACTGGTCGGCGGCCTACTCACAGAGTGATGTAGATGGCTACTTGGCAGCGATTGCCGCTTTGGAGGTGGGCCTTGCCGAGTCGATGGGTAATGAAGCTGCACTGGTCGAGCGCATCGAGCAGCAGCAGGTTGCCCACGATAATGTGGTGCGCGAGAATCGAGAGTTGCGTACGGAGTTGGTGCGCGAAGAGCATATCCACACCAATAACGTAATAAGTTCGTCGGCTGTGTTTTTCAAGATAAACAGCGCGGAGCTCTCCGATCAGGCCAAGGCTACGTTGCAGCTTGTGGTCGATACGATTAAGGAGTCGCCCGATGGTACCAATTTTACTATCGTGGGCCACGCCGATGCCGATACGGGAACGGCAGAGTTTAATCAGGCTTTGTCGGAGCGTCGTGCCGAGACGGTTTACAACTATCTTGTTGAGCATGGCGTAAGCAAGAGCCGCCTGCATTGGAAGGGCGTAGGTGCGACGGATAGCATCTTCCCCGTAAACAATACCAATCGCGTGGTGATTATTCAGTAGTGTTTTGTGTTGAAGTGAAAACCGCCGATCAGATGGACTCTGATCGGCGGTTGTGTTTCGGGTCGGGACTCTCGGTTAGATGTTGAGTGCCGAGAAATCGACCTTCATATTTTCGGCTACGCACTCGGCTGGAACCTCGATTGTGATGCGTCGCTTCTGGGCGGGCAACAGATGGAAATAACCATCCGATGCATAGGCGGGAAGTATAGCCTTACCATTGGCATCGCGAACATTGGCCTTAAGGTTAAGCGCAACCGATTTCGAGGTGTTGCGAACCTCGACCGTAAAGGTCGTAGCCCCCTGATTGCTCTGCTTTGATATAATCTTCCAAGCGATTGACGCCTTGCCAATGCCGTCGAGCGAAGTGTACTTCGTAGGATTGGCGGCATCTACCCAGTAGTCGTTCTCCGAAAGGGTGTTACCCTTTTTGTCGGTAAGCTGCAGGCGGACAAGCGTAAGGCCGCTCGCGTTCTGCGGTAATGGAAGCTCTGCGCAGTCGATAACTGCGTTGGGAGTTACATTAACCACATACTTCTGTCGAGAAATTGCCTTGCTCTGCGCATTGTAGAGCGTAGCATAGGCCGTAGCCTGCTGATACTCCGCCTGCGAGGCATTTACAACCTGCAACTTCTTGCTTGTGGCGTTCCACTGAATATGGGTAGGCTCACACGCCTTGCGCGATGCGAAATATGCGGCGGGCGTCTCATAATCGTAGGTGTAGGTCTGCCAGATAACACTCGGCCATGCCGGATGAGTCATCCACAAGAGCAATCCGCTCGTATGGCTCCACATCTTGTGATTCCAGCTCTCGAACATATTGCGGTAGATCTCGTAGTTGAGGAACTGTGCGCGCGCACCAAACTCGTCGAGGTTGGCACTCGGCTCATCGCCAAGCAGATTTATATCGCGCATATACTCTTGCCAGCCGTGAATGTTCTGGTGCAGGTCGTGGTAGTAATATACATCGCCAATGGGCCATAAATCCTCCTCGGCAATGAACTTACGGATGGTCTCGGCCGTAGGGAACGATGGTGCGCCCAGCTCCGTAGTGAATCCCTCGGCTTTGTTTGTTACAAACTCCTGATAGTTGTTGAAGTAGCCCCACGGACCGCTCTGGCACAAGTTCATCAGGCGAGAATTGCCATGATAGTGGCGTGTACCATCCTCCTTGAGAATGATGTTTTGAAAACCATCCTCCAGATAGTCGGGTGCATAGCCCTCGTTTCGGGGACACCAGATTGCAATCGAGGGGTGGTTGCGGTAGCGGCGTACAATCTCGGTAGCATTATCCAAGAAGAGGTTAGCGTCGATGGGGTTGAGGTTATAATCGCCCGTCGAAATCGAGAAATCGTTCCATACGAGCAGACCATACTCGTCACACAACGCGTAGAAATCCTCCTCGGTCGATTCTCCGGTCCAGTTGCGAATCATCGTAAAGTTCATCTCCTTGTGCAGGCGCATATAAGGCTCCAGACGCTCGCGGCTGACGCGCTTCATACCGTCGTCCATACCCCAGTTACCGCCCTTGCAGAAGATTTTAACACCATTGACATAAATCACAAGGAATGGATTCTCCGTATGGGGAAGAATCTCGACATACTGCTCCATACCCTTGTGGAAGGCGGGGATTACCACCTGACCGAATTTGCTCTCGGCAGCTATGCGCTTACGGTAGTTAAGCAATACTTTGCCCTCGTCGCTGATGTCGGTTGGACTATAGCGGAAACGTACGGGCTGCTTGGCATCGTTACGCGCCATCAGCTCGTATGATAGCTCGCGCACGCCAAAACGCACCTGCTTCGACTGCATGCTCTTACCATTCTGCTCTACCGAAAGAGTCAAGTTGTAGAGGTTTTGCTCTCCGTAGCCGTTGGGCCACCATAGACGAGGATTCTGAAGTTCGAGCTGCGGGAACTCCTCGGCCGAGAAGCATACCTCGGTACTCTGTGCCGCCGCAAGCGTAACATCCTTCGAGAATGTGATGTCGCCAATCCTGCCGACAACGGTTGCTGTTGCGCTATTCTGTGAGCGGTTCTCCACCGTAGCGATTACCGTCAGGTCGGCCTTTGATGTGTCGGGAAGCGGCAGGTCGGTGATTACCTGCGCATCCTTAATCATCACAGTGCCACTGCGCATAATCTCAACCGATTGCCAGATTCCGATGTTTCTATCGCGGATACCCGGAATCCAGTCCCAGCCCTCGGAAGAGATAAACGTTGGGCCATCCAGGCACAAAGCACCTCCGTTAGGGCCTGCCGAATTGAACTCCTGCTCGTGGGGAATACCCGGGTTGTGGGGTGGGATGATACGAACGGCGAGTGTGTTATCGCAATCGCTCAATAGATGTTCGTCGATAGGGAACAAGGCGCGGGTAAAAGCACCGGCAATGTTGCCCAGCTTCTTCTTATTGAGCCACACCTCGGCTTTGTAGTTTATACCATTGAAGAGTAGCGATAGATGCTCGCCCTCTGCTCGTTCGGGTGTGGGGAACGAAATGCGATACCACCACTCCTGACGGCACAGCGATTCGGGGATGTAGAGGTTGTTAAGTCCGTAATATGGATCGGGATAGACCTGTTGCTCGACAAGCGTGGTAAGCACCGTTCCGGGAACGGTGGCGTTGTACCAAGCGTCACATTCTGCGGTGTTCCATACCGTTAAATCGCGTTCAACGAGAGTCTCGGCTGCAATCATCTGCCAGCCGCCACCGAGTGTAAGGTTACCTTCGGCTGTTACGGTAAGAGTTGCTGGCGTCGGTACGAAGGCTTTACGCTGGCACACCGGTCGCTGTGCTTTCGATTTGGGCAGACTGCTCTCTGCTTGCGGAAATACCAATCCGAAGTTGCCTTGAGCGAAGAGTGCTGACGAAGCAGCAAAAAGAAGTAGTAAGGTAGAAAAAACTCTTTTTTTCATCTATCCAAGGTCGTTAATGTGTTAATAATCTGTGTGGAGTTACTCCATTAATAGGTATAGGTTGTTAAAAGGTAAGAGGTCGCGCTTTGTAGAGGTGTGCGTTGTCGAGCTGAATCACTCGGTCGGGATTTTTCTGATAGACGTGGTGTGTCCACCAGCTCTCCTCGCCTTTGGTGAAGATTAGTCGCTCTGTTTTAGGGTCTAAATTTACCGACTTAACATCTTTTACATCTTTGAGTGGCTCGAATGGCGAAAACTCTTCTGTTGTGATGTCAAACCATATCACTCCCTCGTAGCCCGAGATTAGCATTCTGTCATCATCGACAGCCGAGAGGTCGTGGCCCTCGTTGATGGGAAGTGTCCAAGTTGCCACCCTCTCGAGTGAGGGGCTATCGCTCTGCCAATCCTTTAGTTTATACTCGCGAAGTTCTTGATATCCGAGCGCAAAGAGTGAATTGCGTTTAGCGTTCCATACCACGCCGTGGCCCGAATATAGCGAATCGCGATAGAGGCATTTGTCGGGTTGGCTGATGTCGTATAGCTCCAAGGCGTTACCTAATCCGCTGTTATGTACCGACAGTGCCACTGCAATGCGGCCCTCGGGCAGAAGCTCCGCAGAGTGTGCATTTCGAGCCGTTGCATAGAATAGCACCTCCTTTGTAGCGATGTCAATCAATACGCAGCAGCCGCTCGACGATGTGATGAGCATCTTTCGGTTGTTATCAACAACTTTACACTCGTCGATAGTGCGCAGGCGGTTGACATACTCCTCCGAAAGCCCCTTAACGCTGTTGTCGGCCTGCCAACGCCATAGCACTTTGTGATTGCAGCCCTCCGAACGAGCAAAGTCGATAATCCATACTTTATCGTCGCCACATACGGCAACACAATCACTATTAAACGGTGAGCAGCCTAACATAAGAGAGGCTGCCACCGTAATAATTATATTTCGAAGCATATCGAATTATCGCTGGGGGATGTCAACCTCCTTGGTGCGACCATCGATAAGATAGTCGGTGAAGTGGTCAACCAAACGCCAGTAGAAATACTCGTTCATATCGCCAAAGCCGTGACGCTGTGTAGGCAAGTAGAGCATATCGAAACGCTTGTTAGCACGAATCAAGGCGTTGATTACGCGTGTAGAGTTACCCGGGTGAACATTGTTATCCAAGTCGCCGTGTACCAACAACAAGTGACCCTTCAGACGCTTTGCAATCTCGGGGTTGCTGCTGATTTTGTAAACGAAAGTGGTGTCACCCTTCTCGTTAACCTCCTCCTTCACGCCATGGTGAGTCTCGCTCCACCAGCGGTTGTAGATCTTGTTATCGTGGTAACCTGCGCACGATACGGCAGCCTTGAAGAAGTCGGGATACTGAAGGATTGCGGCTGTTGACATAAAACCACCACCAGAGTGACCGTGGATACCTACGCGGTTGATGTCGATGTAGCTGTGACGTGCAGCCAACTGCTCGATAGCAGCCTTCTGATCGGCCAAACCGTAGTCACGCAAGTTGCCATAGCCATAGTTGTGATACCACTTCGAACGGTTGGGGTGACCACCGCGGTTACCAACCGAGATAACGATCATACCGGCCTGTGCCAAGCGGTCGGTACGAACTGTCATACGAGTGAAAGGATAGCAAGTAGCCTCGGTCTGCGGGCCGGGGTAAACGTAATCAACAATAGGATAGCTCTTGTTAGGATCAAAGTCGAAGGGCTTGTACATTACGCCATAGAGGTCGGTAACGCCGTCGGCTGCCTTAACCTTGAAGGTCTCGGGGAACTTGTAACCGTTAGCGAAGAGCTGCGAGAAGTCGCTGGTCTCGAGTGTCATCAACTTGTTACCCATATAGTCATAAAGGGCAGTCTCGGGAACGGTATCAACGCGAGAGTAGTTATCAACGAAGTAACGCGCTGCGTCGTCCATTGTTGACTCGTGGAAGAAATCACCCTTGTTGAGCAACTTAACGGCACCGCCATCGAGGCTTACCGAGTAGAAGTGCTGGTAGTAGGGGTTCTCGCCCTCCTCACGGCCCATAGCTGTGAAATAAACTACGCGACGCTTCTCGTCAACCTTTACAATCTGGTGAACGTGCCATGCACCCTCGGTCAAACGACGCTTCAGGTTACCCTCGTCGTCGTAGAGGAAGAGGTGAGCCCAGCCGTCACGCTCACTCCACTGGATAAGCTCCTTACCATCGGCCAAAGCAGAGAGAGGACGAACCTCGATATAGGTGTTAAGACGCTCCTCGATGATGGGACGCAACGTGTCCTGACCAATTGTGTAAGAGCAGATGTCGATGCGGTGCAAGTCGCGGCTTGAGCGTGTTACAAAGAAACGCTCATTATCGCCCAACCATACGCTCGGCTGGTCGTACATGTGACGCTGCTTATGCTCGAAGGGCTTGTGTGCAACAGAGATAGTCTGATCCTTAAAGCGGCTTGTTGCAATCTCCTTGCGAGAGTTGTCGGTCATATCGAACAGATACATGTGGTACTGGGGAGCCTCCTTCTCGCCCGGCATCTGGTACTTGTAAGACTCCAATGTGGGACGTGGCTCGGCAATAGCGTTGATAACCCACAAATCCTTCACAGCGCGTGAATCGCTGATAACGGTAACGAAGTAGCGAGAGTCGGGTGACCATACGCCATAAACGCCCTTGCGCTTGCCGTTGCAGAGTGTATCGGTGTTGAGAAGGCTGTAAGGCTGACCGTAACCGAAGTCCTTAACGCCGTCGGTAGTGATCTGAATCTCGACAACTGTTGAGTCCTTCTCATCCTTCTTCAACTTCTCGTAATCCTCGCGTGACATACGGTAGAGGTTGAGATCCTTGGCATAAACGACAGTCTTGCCATCGGGCGATACCGATGCCCAACGCAACTGCTTTGTCTCCTTCTCCTTATCCTTGAGGTGAGTGAGCTGCTTTGTAGTGTAGTCGTATGAGAAGTAGAAAACCTCCTTCTCCTTCTTGTCCTTCTTACCATCCTCGGGCTTCTTGTACTGTGAACCTACAACCTCGAACGTGAAGGTCTTACCATCCTCTGCTACGTCGAGGTTGCGGATAGGCAACTGCTCGGCGATGAAGGGATCGTGCATAATCTCGCTAAGCTGAGAAGCCAACTTTGCGTGGTCGAACAGAGGCTCGCGCTTACGCAAGGCGGGATCTACAACATACCACTTTGTGCCGTTGCTGGTCTTGTAGCTATACCAGAACTTCTCGCCCGACTTGAAGTAGTGGGGATCAACGGTTGTCGAAAAGAGCATATTCTGCAACTTGGGCGCAGTAAAACGCTCTGCCAATTCGTAACGGTTCTTGACACGATTGTCATCTCCGTCGTTGTGTGCCATAGCTGCCATTGAGATAGCCAGCGCAGGCAATAAAATCAATAAAAATTTCTTCATAAGTACTATTTGTTAGTTTGATTTGTCGTTTTACTGCTTATTCTGCTCGGCAGCTGCAGCCTTAAAGTAATTGCTGAAGAACAGGAACTGATACTTTACGGCATTTGTCCAGTAGCCCCAAGTGTGACCGCCCGGGCGAGAGTAGAAGTCGTGAGGAATCTTCTCCTGCAACAACTTCTCGTGCAGGGCGCAGTTTACGCCATAAAAGAAGTCCTGAACGCCGCAGTCGATAGCTATTTTCAATGAGTTGGGCTTGAGCAGGTGTGTCTGGTTGATAACTGTATAGTTCTCCCAATTCTCGGGACACTCCTCCTGTGTACCCAAAAGCGATGGAATCTCCCAATTCTTTGGGAATGGGCGAATATCTACACCGCCCGACAATGCTCCGGCAGCACCAAACAGATCCTGATGGCGGAACGAGAGCCAAAGTGCGCCGTGGCCACCCATCGAGTTACCTGTAATGGCGCGAGCAGTACGGTCGGCACGAGTGCGGTAGTGAGAATCGATATAGGGGATAAGCTCGTTGATGACGAATGTCTCATACTTGAACGAGGGATCCTTTGGGCTATCCCAATACCAGCTATGGTAACCTCCGTCGGGCATTACGATGATAACGCCATACTGGTCGGCCAATTCGCTTGCGCTGGCGTTGTTGTGCCAAGCATGGAAGTTATCGCCACAACCGTGCATCAGATATACCGTCGGAAGGTCTTTCATCTGATGGTAGTTCTCGGGCAGGACAACCGCCGCCATAACATCCTTACCCATCGCGTTGCTGTGTACGGCAACAATCTCGCGGGTGTAGGCCCAAGCCGACAGATTAAGAGCCAAGGCTAAAATAAGTAGAAGTGTTCGTTTCATAAAATATTGTGTTTTATATGTTTTGCTTGCGGTTAATAGTCGCTTACATTGCCAAAGAGCAAAATACTTTACAAAGATAACGAAAAAGTGGTAAAATAATGGTGTTAAATGGGAATAAATCTATAATTTTGTATTGATGAATTACAAAAACTGAAAAATATGAAAATTGTTAGGCATATATTTTTGGCAGTAGTGGCCCTTGCGGCAATCTCTTGTGGCGAGAAGCAGGAGCGAATCGTACTCTTTAATGGCGAGAATCTGGCGGGCTGGAACAGCGTGCTTCAGCAGGGCGAGGATGGCACCGAGGCTGTCGATGTGTTTGCTGTTGTCGATGGAAATATCCGTATTGCTGGCAATCCGTTCGGCTATATGTACACCGAGCAGCAGTACGACAACTATCGTCTGCACGTCGAGTGGCGATGGATTGGCGAGGGTACGAACAGCGGAATTTTCCAGCACGTTAAGTATCCTGACTTGATTTGGCCCGAGGCTATCGAGTGTCAGCTTTGTGCCGGCAAGGCGGGCGATTTGGTAATGCTTGGCGGAGCTAAAATCTTCGATATCAAGTGCGTCGGCGAATTTCCTATCAAAGAGCGTTTTGGCGATAACGAGAAACCGGTTGGTGAGTGGAACGAGGCGGAAATCGTTAGCGATGGTCGCCAAATGAAGATCTATATTAATGGCAAATTGGCCAATGAGTGCCTCTCGGTATCAAGCCGTGGCCATATAGCTCTTCAGAGCGAGGGCGGTCCTATCGAGTTCCGTAATATATGGCTCGAAAAGTTGTAATTTTGCCGCGGTAACTATTGCCGAAAAGTTTGCACAAATCGAATCGATTTTGTATATTTGCACTATTGGATAAACGACTAATAAAAAATATTTGAATTATGGCAAATTTGAGAATTCTTAAGAAGGAGATTGACTACCGCTTGGAGGAGTTTGTTTTTGATTGCGAGATGGCAATCTATTTCCAGCCCTCGAGAGAGGAGGATGTTGTAGCTCTTATGGAGAAAGCTGTTGCATTGCGTAACGCACTTTATGTAAAGGCTAACAATCCTACCGAGCCCCACAACGCTTCACTCGTACGCAAGTATTATGTTGCTATGCGTCGTGATATGGTAGCTTCGTTTGCTTCTATGTTCGAGGAGTTGAGCTCATTGAACGAGGCGAAGTAATCGCTCTCCGATAACGTTTGACGGTCGTCACAATAGTGTGGCGACCGTTTTTTATTTGTTGAGTATGTTGCGTCTGACGTTTTGCTTAATTCTTTCCAGGCCGCTGCGCTTTAATGGCGTTGAGCAAAAGAGTTCGGAAAAATCCTCTTCGCCGAGAGCTAACCATTGCTCGGCTGTGAAGTCGGCAGGGTTAAAAATCGGATTGAAAGCCTCGTTGGTGTGTGTGGGCGCGACTTTGTTGTATGGGCAACATATTTGACACTCGTCGCAGCCGAAAATCCAGCCGTTGAGCTCTATGCTATTCGACGGCTCAGCCTCGATGGTGTGGCACGAGATGCATCGTGTGGTATTTATGGTGCCGTGGGCGATTATAGCTCCAGTCGGGCAGGCCTCGCGGCAGCGATGACACTCGCCACAGCCGACACCCTCGTAAGGAGAGTCGTAGCTATCCACCTCGTCGCAAAGCACCAATACTCCTAAATGGACAAACGTTCCAAATTGGGGCGTTACCAAGAGTGACTGCCCTCCAATCCAGCCCAATCCCGCCTCTACGGCGTGTAACTTCTCGCTTATGGGAGCCGAATCGACAAATGCGCGACCTTCAAGTGTGGGGTGCTGCGCTTGCAGACACTTGAGCAGTTGCAGCAGCATCTTTTTAATGCTCTTGTGGTA
>JAGBIR010000220.1 GCA_017934845.1 Alistipes sp.
CGGCAAACGGACTTCCGGAATACCATACACCAACACTCCGCCCAACTTATGCAGAGCCTCAAAAACAGTCACATCGTAACCCATCTTCGCCAAATCGCTCGCGCAAGCCAGTCCCGAAGGACCACTTCCCACGACAGCAACCTTGTGGCCATTTGGCTCAGCCTTGGCAACCGGCTCGCCACCATTCTCCAAGCTCCAATCGCCAACGAAACGCTCCAGCTTACCAATTGCCACCGACTCACCCTTAATACCTAAAATGCACGAGCCTTCGCACTGCGTCTCCTGCGGACAAACGCGTCCACATATACTCGGCAACGAGCTATCCTCGGCAATCACAGCCGCAGCGGCAGCAAAATCGCCATCCTTCACCTTGCTGATAAATGCAGGAATATTAATATTTACAGGGCAGGCTGCGACACATCGCGGATTCTTACAATTCAAACAACGCGAAGCCTCCAGCTGCGCCTCCTCGATATTATAGCCATAGCACACCTCTTCGAAATTGGTGGCACGAACGCGAGCATCCTGCTCACGAACGATTACGCGTGGTATCTTATTTGCCATAACATTGACAATTATGTTCATGACTCTCGTTTGCCTGCGACTCCTGCTTACGATACATCGCCTGGCGACGCATGGCCTCATCAAAATCAACCTGATGGCCATCAAACTCGGGGCCATCGACACATGTAAATAGTGTCTTTCCACCCACACTCACTCGGCACGCTCCGCACATACCCGTACCATCAACCATCAAGGCATTGAGCGAAACGGTTGTCGGTAATGAATACTCGCGTGTTGTGAGCGTAACAAATTTCATCATAATCATAGGGCCTATGGCAACGCACTCATCGTAGTGTTTATTCTCCACCTCTACAAGCTCCTTAATCTTCGCCGTAACCAAGCCCTTAAATCCGCAAGAGCCATCGTCGGTGGCGATATAGAGATTCTCACATACGCGCTCCATCTCGTCGGTATAGATTAACATCGAGGCGGTTTTTGCTCCGATAATCACATCGACGTGCGCACCATGCTCATGTAGCCACTTTACCTGCGGATATACGGGTGCAGTACCAACGCCACCCGCAACAAACAGATATTTACGCGAGCGCAAATCCTCGTCGCTCATCTTTACAAACTCCGATGGATTTCCCAGCGGACCAACAAAGTCGGCCAACGACTCGCCCTGCTTGAATGCACACAGCTTTCGCGTCGATACTCCAATGGCCTGAATAACGATTGTTACAGTACCATCCTCCTTATCATAGTCGGCAATAGTAAGCTGCACACGCTCACCATGCTCATCGACTCTTACAATAACAAACTGCCCCGGCTGCGCACTCTGCGCCACGCGAGGAGCTTTTATTCGCAACAGATAGATATTATCTGCCAACAACCTCTTCTCTACAATTTCAAACATAACCGAATTGGTTTTATACCTTTCCAACCTACTCAACAACAATAGCAGTCACACGCACCGTACGCATAGGATGCTTCTGATCGTTTGTAATCACACGCAGGCGATCGACCCACACGCCATAATCACAATCCGACGTATCCAGCACCAGCCTAATGCGTTTTTTCTCGTCGGGGCGAATCCTATCGCCAGCCTGGAGTGAACATTCCAACGCCTTATTACTCCACTCTACAGCCCTGATTATCAAATCAGTCTCGCCTTCATTAGCAATCTCTAAATCTTGATTAACGACCGTTGTCGAGCGTTTTACCTCTGCGAATTTAATGAAATTTTTCGATAATTGCACAACCGGCACCGATATATCGTCACTATCCGATACATATTTATCGACCGCAATAGCCTGCGCACTCAACATCGTACGCATCACCCGCCCATTAACCTCAATGTCGTAGATATCGTTCAGCGTGCCGTAGCGAGTACTATTCTCGGGTATATTATATATAAGTGTAATCTCGCCACTATCGCCTGCCGCCATCTGCCCTGCACCCTCCACACGGCAGAAGCCACTACTTTGGCGCGGCAGAAATCTCACATTCAAATCAATCTCCGAAGTATTAATCCAGCCTATTCGCTCCTCGATCATCTCGCCCCTACCGACATAGGCAAAGGCGTGGAAATTCGCCGATAGACGCAATCCATCTCCAATATCGAAAGGATATTGCTCCTCGACGCTCTTTTGGCGGGGAGTCACCTCGCCTTGAACGGTCAGCCGCAACGGTTGCTTCGATGCCGACGTAGTAACCATTACCGATTTTGAGAAATGACCCGGACGATTCATCGGATCGAAAATTATCTTCACACTACCCTGCTCGCCCGGCTTAATCGGCTTACGCGAATATTCGGGGGTAGTACATCCGCAACCCGACCTAATCTCCAAAATAACGACCGGCATCGAGAGATTATTCGTATAATTGAACAGATGTTCCACCTTTCCGCCATCTTCTGCCACCTTACCAAAGTCCCACTTATCGGTCTCAAATCTTAAATTTTCACTTTGAGCCCACAAAAATGGAGAAAAAAGTAAAAACATTAGCAGGAACCACGTTTTTAGCCCTATCATATTAATATTCACCATAATAAACCAATTTTAAGACCTACACCGCAGACCTTTCAGAAAACAAAGTTATATTTTTTTTCGATTTTTTTCACGTTTTTCTTGCACAATAAAAAAAACCGCCTTATATTTGCACTCGCAAAAACAAAGCAACACGTTCTTAACAAAATGCCTGAATAGCTCAGTTGGTTAGAGCACATGACTGTTAATCATGGGGTCCTAGGTTCAAGTCCTTGTTCAGGCGCTACCGCGAGGGAGGTAATTTCCTTTGAGTCGCGAGTTTTAAGTATGTGGCAAGCGATTGCTGCAAGGCTTAAAAAGTCAAGACCTCTCGAAAAATGCAAAAAGATTTGCAAAATAAAAAATTTTGCTTACCTTTGCACCGTCCAAGCGATTAAATCGGGAGCATAGCTCAGCTGGTTCAGAGCATCTGCCTTACAAGCAGAGGGTCAGGGGTTCGAATCCCTTTGCTCCCACTAACGAAGAAGCGATTGATATTTCAATCGCTTTTTTTGTTGTATAACTATCTGAAAATAAATTTTCGGCCTTAAACAACAAGAAGATATTGCTTCGCAATTCTTCTTCTGATGCACGGTTGCGAGGATAACATGATTTTTACATTTTACGCACCTGTTCTTTTTCGGCTGATAAACATTATATTATATCGAATATTTTTGCTATCTTTGTTTAATAATCGCTAACCGCAAGAAAACTTAGATAAACATTATATGAAAAAGACTCTACTACTTTACATTGCATTACTTATGCTGGGAACATCTTCAATTTTTGCTCAAGAGGCAAAATCCCCCGTGGACTATGTCAATCCAATGATCGGAACCGACGGAATGGGCCACACCTTCCCCGGAGCATGCGTACCTTTTGGTGCCGTACAGCTTAGCCCTGATACCGACACGACGCCGCACAACATCGACGGCAAATATCAGCCCAATGTATATAAGTATTGCGCAGGATATCAATACGCCGACACATCTATCGTCGGCTTCAGTCACACCCACATGAGCGGCACGGGGCACTCCGACTTGGGCGACATTCTCATTATGCCTACTACGGGAGAGCTTCAGCTCACCCCCGGCGAGAAGGATAATCCCGACAGCGGTTATCGCTCGCGCTTCTCTCACTCGTCGGAGAAAGCTACACCGGGCTATTACGAAGTTATGCTCGACGACTACAACGTCAAGGCGCAGCTTACCACCACACAGCGCGTTGGCGTACACAAATACACCTTCCCACAGAGTGCTAATGGCCGCATCATTCTCGACCTGAATCATGGCATCTACAACTACGATGGCAAGATTTTGTGGGCATCTATTCGTGTCGAGAACGAAACTCTCATTACCGGCTACCGCATCACAAACGGCTGGGCAAGAACAAATTACACATATTTTGCCATTTCGTTCTCGCAGCCCATCAAAAATTACGGCTACAAGGATCACGAGCGAATTCTCTACAATGGTTTCTGGCGCAAATTCGATGTCAACCACAACTTCCCCGAGATGGCAGGCCGCAAGGTTGTGTCATATTTCGAGTTCGACACCGACTCTAACGCAGAGGTTGTAGTCAAGGTCGCTCTCTCGGCAACAAGCACCGAGGGTGCCATTAAGAATCTGCTTGCAGAGGCGGCCGACAAGGATTTCGAGACAATAGCCGCAGAGGCTGCCGAGAACTGGAACAAGCAACTCGCATCCATCGAGGTCGAAGGCACGGAGGATCAGAAGGCGATGTTCTACACTTCGTATTACCACACCATGATTAACCCATCGATTTATATGGATGTCGATGGCAAATATCGCGGTTTGGATCAGAATATCCACGAAGCTGACGGCTTTAAGAACTACACAATCTTCTCATTATGGGACACCTATCGTGCTGAGCATCCGTTCCTTATGCTTATGAAACCCGCCGAGGCACGCGATATGGTAATCTCTATGATTCGCCACCAGCAACAGAGCGTACACGCTCTGCTGCCAATTTGGAGCCACATGGCAAACGACAACTGGTGTATGAGCGGTTATCACGCCACTTCGGTTTTGGCCGACGCTATTGCCAAAGGTGCCGACATCGATGTTCAGGAGGCACTCAAGGCAATGGTCAAGACCTCGAATGTAGCCTATTTCGATGGCATCGGCGAATATGTCGAGTTGGGATATGTACCTTTGGAGCGTTCGGGCACTGCCGCATCAACAACATTGGAGTATTGCTACGACGACTGGACAATTTATCAGACAGCACTCAAGGCTGGCGATGAGCAGACAGCAGAGCAGTATCGCGAGCGCGCACTCAACTACCGCCGCCTCTTCGATAAGGAGCTCGGTTTTGCACGCCCACGTCACACAAACGGCGAGTTCAAAGAGCCTTTCGACGTACTCCAGACCCACGGCGAGGGCTTCATCGAGGGCAACTCATGGAACTTCTCGTTCCATGTGCCACACGATGTGATGGGCCTTATCAATCAGATGGGTGGCGAAAAGGAGTTTTTGCGCAAGTTGGACGAGCTGTTCGGCATGCACCTCCCCGAGGAGTATTATGCTGCAAATGAGGATATTACCGAAGAGTGTATCATCGGAGGTTATGTCCATGGCAACGAGCCGAGCCACCACATACCCTACCTCTATGCTTGGACTTCACAGCCTTGGAAGACGCAATATTGGGTACGCGAAGTGATGAACAAGATGTATAGAAATCATATTCGCGGTTTGGGCGGAAATGACGACTGCGGACAGATGTCGGCTTGGTATATCTTCACAGCGATGGGATTCTACCCCGTATGCCCCGGCACCGACCAATATATCTTGGGCGCACCATACATCCCCTACGCAAAACTACAATTGGCAAACGGCAATACTTTCGAGATTAAGGCCGATGGCGTTAGCGACAAGATGCGTTATGTAAAATCTGTGAAACTCAATGGCGAGCCATACACAAAGACCTATATCACACACAACGATATAATCAATGGCGGAGTGCTGGAGTTTACGATGAGCGCAACACCTAACAAGCGTCGCGGAACAACACCTGCCGATAAACCTTACTCATTAACTAATGGAGAATAACAGCATGAAAAAGAGTCTATTAATTGCATTTGCAATATTTTTGGCCGCTCTGACGGCTTGCCGCTCAACCGCAACAAAGAGTGACGCACCTACGGCAGAAGAGGTGTGGAAGGATTACTTCGTCGGCAACATTATCTTCAAAGATGAAGCCCCCGAGAGCGAAGGCTCGCGCATCTATCATAGCATCATCCCCGATGCCGAAGCATACATTGCCCGACAGGCCCGCGAAGTACTTAACACGCTATATTTCAGCCCCAACGACAGCATTACGCCCGTAAATAATCTCTATTACACGCTGAAAGACTCGGAGGGCATCTCTGCAAAGGGTGGCTCTAACGGCGAAATTTATATTTTCTACAGCACACGCCACGTCGAGAAATCATTTATCGAGCAAGATACGGCAAAGGTCGATTTCGAGACACGCGGAGTACTGTTGCACGAACTCACCCACGCCTACCAGCTCGAACCTCAAGGCATCGGCACCTATGGCACAAACAAGGTATTTTGGGCCTTCATCGAGGGTATGGCCGACGCTGTGCGCGTAGCCAATGGCGGCTTTCACGGCGAGGAGGATCGACCCAAGGGCGGCAATTATATGAATGGCTACCGCCACGCGGGATATTTCTTTGTATGGTTGCGCGACAACAAGGATGCCGATTTCTTGCGCAAATTCAACCTCAGCACACTGGAGGTCATCCCTTGGTCGTTCGACGGAGCAATCAAACATGTCTTGGGCGAGGAGTATAATATCGACGATCTGTGGCAGGAATACCAAATCGCCATGGGCGACATCCCCACACCCGCACAGCAGTAAAACTACTGATTTCACACACTTTAGGCGAGGCGCATCCTCGCCTTTTTTCTTTGCGCAGATTTGCTTTTTATCCAATTATGTATTACTTTTGTTTTGCCTATTTCGATTTATCTCGAACGAAAACAAACAATAATACATAATGAAAC
>JAGBIR010000221.1 GCA_017934845.1 Alistipes sp.
GCGAAGCGGCTGCGTCAATCTCGCCACCAGCAATGCTTGTGCACACTCTGTAGAAGACTCCAAGGAAAAGACGAGCGAAGTGATTCGGTAGCCGAACGACTGCAATCCGGCTGGGATCATTATTGGGATCTTTCGTTGTCTTTACACGATATATCATAGCTCGATGTTAAAATAATTGTTTTTTTTACGTTTAGTCGGTAGACATTATTTGCAAATAGAGTTTATTTTTAATATATTTGTGTGAAACAATAGTACTTTGGAACAATGAAAAAGCTTTTAATTGCGATATGGGACTTCTATGTTGATGGTTTCAGGTCGATGACCTGGGGTCGGCAACTATGGTGGTTGATTTTGCTCAAGGTGATTATTCTATTTCTTGTTTTGCGAGTATTCTTTTTTCATCCTACGCTCGCCGGTAAAGATGAACAGCAGCGTATTGAGTATATTAGCAATCAGTTAACTAATAATCCGAACTATACAACTTGTAAAAACTAAAAATTATGGTAGAAACTGCATTAGTAAATTGGTCAAGGTTGCAATTTGCACTAACGGCTGGATACCATTGGCTATTTGTTCCGCTCACCCTCGGTTTAGCCGTTATTATGGCCACAATGGAGACCTTGTATGTGACAACTGGAGATGAGTTCTGGAAGCGAACAGCAAAATTTTGGATGAAGTTATTTGCAATCAACTTTGCTGTTGGCATTGCTACGGGTATCATACTTGAATTTGAGTTTGGCACCAACTGGAGTAACTACTCATGGTTTGTAGGTGATATCTTTGGTGCTCCTTTAGCCATTGAGGGTATTTTCGCATTCTTCATGGAGGCGACATTTTTTGCGGTGATGTTCTTTGGATGGGAGAAGGTCGGCAAGCGTGCTCACCTTGCAGCAACGTGGTTAACGGGTATTGGTGCGGCAATTTCAGCGGTATGGATTCTTATCGCCAATGCGTGGATGCAGCACCCCGTAGGTATGGAGTTTAATCCCGATACAGTGCGTCACGAGATGGTGGATTTCTGGGCATTGGTGTTAAACCCTGTTGCGATATCAAAGTTTTTCCATTCGGTATTTAGCGGATGGATGACCGGAGCGATCTTCGTTATCGGCATCAGTTGTTGGTATCTGCTCAAACGTCGTGAGACGCGTTTTGCTTTAGCAAGTATTCGCGTGGCTGCCATAGTCGGCATTATAGGCACTTTTGCTGTAATGTTTAGTGGCGACAGCTCGGGTGTTCATGCTGCGAAGTATCAGCCAATGAAACTTGCGGCAGCCGAGGGCCTGGAGGATGGTGGGCCGAGGGCTCCATTCTCGATAGTTCCCGGAGTCGAGATACCTGCTATGCTCTCGATACTTGCAACGCACGATGTTGATGGATATGTCCCTGGTATTAATAATATTCTTGAGGGATATACAACTCCCGATGGGGTGTATCATCTGTCGGCCGAGGAGAAGATGGAGCGAGGTAAAACAGCGATTGAATCTTTCTCTGCATATCGTACGCTGAAAGATAGCGACCCTGCAGCAGCTGCTATGGCTCGACAGAGACTTGATGAGAATATCGAATACTTTGGCTATGGATATATCAATTCCAAGGAGGAACTTATCCCTCCCGTACCACTTATCTATTGGGCGTTCCGTGTTATGGTGGGCCTAGGTGGTTTCCTGTTGCTACTCATGGCGGTTGTTTTGTGGCTGGAGCGTCGTAAGCGATTGGCCGATATGCGTTTGGTGCAATGGGTGGCATTGCTCTCAATCCCGCTGGTATATCTTGCAGGTCAGGCCGGGTGGATTGTTGCAGAGGTTGGTCGCCAGCCTTGGGTTATTGATGGATTGTTGCCGGTAAATGCTGCTGTGTCAAGCGTTAGTGTAGCAGCGGTGCAGACTACTTTTTGGTTGTTTGTAGCCATATTTACTCTATTCCTCGTAATCGAGATGCGTATTATGATTAAGGCTATTAAATTGGGCCCAAATATTGAAACTGAATAAATTTACGAAGATGATAACTTACGATTTTTTACAGCACTATTGGTGGTTTCTTATAGCACTGTTAGGGGGCTTGCTGGTGTTTTTGTTATTCGTTCAGGGCGGTAATGCCTTGATATTCTTTGCAGGTAAAAATGAAGGTGAACGTCAACTTGTTGTTAATTCTACGGGTCGCAAGTGGGAACTTACATTTACTACGCTTGTTACCTTTGGCGGAGCTTTCTTTGCCTCGTTCCCGTTATTCTATAGTACAAGTTTCGGTGGCGCATATTGGGTATGGATACTAATTCTTGTTACATTTGTATTTCAAGCCGTCTCATACGAATTCCAGGGTAAAGCAGGTAACCTTTTGGGTAAAAATACTTTCCGCGTATTCCTGACGCTCAATGGCTGCCTTGCACCATTGCTTATCGGTACGGCTGTAGGTACATTTTTTACGGGATCGGATTTTACTGTAAATAAGAGTGCTGTTGGTGATATTGCCTCTCCAGTTATCAGCCGTTGGGGCAATGCTTGGCATGGCCTTGAGGCCGTCGCAAATCCTTTTAATGTGGAGTTTGGATTGATGGTTATGCTGCTTTCTATTTCGCTTGGCGCACTCTATCTAATAAACAATGTCGATAATGCTAAGCTTGCAACGCAGCTGCGCCGTAACCTCGGTGTATGCTTTGGTGGATTCTTGGTGTTATTCCTTGTTATCTGCTATCATCTTATTACAATGGATGGTTTTGCTGTCGATGCAACGGGTGCAATTATTATTGAGCAGGGTAAATATTTCACCAACCTCTTGGAGATGCCCGCCGTATTGGCTCTGTTGTTGTTGGGCGCGGTGTTGCTGGTTGCGGGTGTTGTAATAACACTCTTGCGTAAGGATTTCAAACGAGGTATCTGGCTTGCGGGCCCTGGCACTACACTGGCCGTCATGGCTCTGTTTATGATTGTGGGCTATAACAATACGGCATATTATCCATCTACAGCAGATTTATCATCGTCGCTGACATTGGCAAATAGCTCGTCAAGCGAATTTACCTTGCGCACAATGGCTGTGGTATCGCTTATTATTCCGTTTGTAGTAGCATATATTGCATATTTTTGGCGACAAATGGATAGAAAATCCCTTACAACCGAAGAACTCAATCAGAGTGAAAAATATTAAATTGGCATACTAAATTAATGCGGCGGGAGGCACAAATTGAAGTGCCTCCTCTCTATTTTTGGGGGATTAATACTCTCTGTGGCCGAAGATGGTGGAGCCGATGCGGACTTCGGTTGAGCCGTATTCGATGGCGATAGGGTAGTCATCGGACATGCCCATCGAGAACGTGTCGAACGAGTCGCCAAAATAGCCTTTCAACTCATTGTAGCAACCGGCTAACCGCTTAAAATCGGCACGCACGACA
>JAGBIR010000222.1 GCA_017934845.1 Alistipes sp.
ACTCCGGCTCCTGCTTCTTCTCCGAGATAAGGCGAATGGTATCTTCGGTAAGGCCACGCGCGATGGTATCGGTTTCGATATCGGTCGTGAAGCCATACTTATATTCACCTTGCTCGAAGTTTTCTAATATTTCTTTATCTTTATCAGCCATAACATTCAATATAGTCTGCAAAATTACAAAAAAATTGCCAATAGTCCAATACTTTGTATTGGATTAGCTTATGGACAGATAAATAATGAGAGAAAATAATAAATTTGGCGAAAGGCATTTTTTGTTTTGTGTCGCTTTGCAAACAGGTTTACTGCGGCACTCAATGAGGATTGGCCTTGCTTTGCTCGCTGACCGCTTCGCCTCGCAAGCCCTTTCCCCTACGCTCACCGCGAGGCCCTTGCAAAGCTGAAAAGCCCATGTGCAAAAGCACACTTTCTTTGTTTTGTGTCGCTATGCAAACAAGTTTGCAGCGGCACAAAAAACAAAGAAAGCCGCGCAACTTTCGTTGCACGGCTTTTCAGCTTTGCGGAAGGAGGGGGATTCGAACCCCCGGTACCCTAATCGAGTACGTCAGTTTAGCAAACTGGTGGTTTCAGCCACTCACCCATCCTTCCAAACCTTATACCTCCGCTTAAGAGTGGTGCAAAGGTAGGTAATTTTTTTTATTATGCCAAATATGATGTGAAAAAATTACAGAAAATCGCAAAATTGTCTAAAAAACTAAAAACAGCCGAACCCCTCATACAAGGAGCGGCTGCTTTTGCAATACGGGTTTCACGGCTATCGTGTTCCTGCAATCTGACGATACATATCGTACTGCTGCATAACCTCCTTCACATAGGCCTCGGTTTGACCGCTACCTGTGAATTTACCGTGGCGAACTAAATCGCTCTCATAAACAGCGGGGTCGGACTTCATCTTCAAATAACGAGCCACAACCTCCCACGAATTGCAATCCTCTCCATTGCTTCGCGCCAAACGTCGCGCATCTGCCACATGGCCTACACCGCCATTGTAGCAAGCAAGGATGATACTCATTCGATCGTTAACGGGCGTCGATGGCGATAGCTTCAACATAGTTTCAATCTTGGTTAGGAGCTTACCTGCAAGGCGAATATTCGTCTCGACCTCAGCAATATCCTCTACCTCGACATCAAACTGTCGTCCCACGATGGGCATAATCTGCATCAAACCTATAGCACCTCGATTAGATACGAGATGTGACTGAAAACGCGACTCGCTATAGGCGATAGCACTCATAAGCAACCAATCCTGGCCCTCCTCTTTGCCGATACGGCGCATAATACCATCATACTCCGAGATAGTATAAAGTGCCTCCACGGCCGTGGTTCCGGCTGCCGTCACGGCAGTCTCCGACTCGGAGTTAACCTCCTCGGGCGTAATATCATACGCCAACTTCTCTCCGAATCCTTCAGAACCCCAAAATGTTACCAATACAATAAGAACAATCGATAAAAATAAGTGTCTTTTTGACATAAATGTGTGTTTTGCGGGCAGTTCACACCGCACAATACAGCACGCTAATCATAGAATCCCCACGAAATACCAAACTTAAACATACCAGGATTCTGCGGATAACCCGCCACGGTCATATACTCGCCGTTGCCGAACAAGCCCATATTCGCGTGCTGGTACTTCAAGAAAATACGCATTCTCTTCCACTTGGCCATAATAAACGCATCCAAATAGGGGTAGTTACCCACCTCATATTCGCGCTGGTTATAGAAGGCCGACAGAGCCGGATTATACGATGGTGCATAATACGCTGTATTAAAGCGTCCATCAATACCGATCTGCATACGCAACACCTTTTTCTTCTCTACCCAAAATTCATAATAGTAAGAGAGGTAGGCACTGCATAAGGGGACGGGGATAACCTCTTGATTCGTACTCCACTGCATCAATACCCTGTGATCAAGATGGAGTCCGCCAATGCGGAAATCCTTTCGAGCATACAAACTCGTCAGACTTATCGCCGAAGACTCCTGCGCGACAAGGCTATTAGCTCCGTAGTAGATTTTATTGGATACTACGCCCTGCCAAAAACCAAGCTCTAAAGCTATGTCAGGAATATTCAACGACACTTCAAAACGAGTTTCATCCTCCTTATCAAAGGAGTTGGACCACACATAGTGGTTCGAGAATAGATTATCCTGCCAATACGAGGGCGACTGTCGCGTTTGCGAGAATCGTCCCGACAGGATAATGGGATGTCCGCGGAATCGTGCCGTCAATGCCAGATAGGCATTCAACGACAGGTCTCCGCCTCTATAGCCCGATGGGTAGAACTTTACATCAGCTCCCCAATCGGCAAATCGTCTAATCTTTCCACTCACAGCACCATAGGCATACCACGATGTCTCCTTGTGTACATCGTTACCGCCACCGACATAAGAGCCGAGGTTAAACTGCGAATAGTAATGCATATCGAGTCCTACACCACCACCCAAACGGCCAACTGCGCCATTGCGATCCCACGGCTGGGCCTCGACAAACACCCTATTCGATATTACGCGCTCGCATATCGAATCGCGGGTAATGGTTGGTGATATATACCAATTTTCATAATATTGACCCTCTACCGGCTTATACTCTCCATTAGCATCCAACTCGCCACGATCGTTGGTGTACTTGGCCAACTTATCGGTATAGAGCTTCGACCACGTATTATATTCAAATATGTGGCCAACATAAATCGCCGGCAAATCGGCTACCGAAAAGTCGTAATCGGTAAGCGGCACAAGCGGCAAGGCGTAGGCCTGCTTAACGAAGAACGAATTGTTGCGATATGAGTTTGCAGCCTCGGCCTCGGCCAATTTCATCGGCACGCCCGACGGATGCTCAAACAGAGTATCTGCCACAGCCCACAAGCCCACAGCACCACCATTTTCGCGCTGCTCTATACGATTATTTATATATGCAGCGTGAACCGAATAGCGTTTTCCCGTATGAGCAAAGGCTGCCGAGAGATTATTATTTCGCGTACGTTGCCAATCATACAAGCCCTTCGTACCGCGCGCCTTATAATTGACATTAAAGCTGGTCGTAGGCGACACATTATGCGCCATAACAATCTCAAAATGCTCCTCTCGGTATCGTTTCTGTCCCGACTCCAGATACATAAAATTAAGATATGGCGTCTTCGAGTTGTAGAACGGCACATTATCCATCTTATAGGTATAAGCGTCGTAGGACTGCGCAAACTCAAAATCGGGCGAATTAGATCGCTCGAAATAGTTAAACGGCAAGGTCGATTGACCCAAACCGCCAAGTGTCATATCTCCCACACCATCGGTATAATAGGGATAATCGATACGCCAATTGGTAATCAAGGTGTCGAGCGGTGCAATCTTCACATCATTCATATTACGATCCACCGTCCACTGGAAATTGGGCAAGGCACGAATCGAATCGTCAAAATAGTACGACTCAAGAGGTTTGCGGATACGGTTGATCTTCGTAGAGTCCTCATTCTCCTCACCCTGCTGATCTTCCATACCGCCGAAATCACCGCCCAGATTTACATTCTGACCCTGACGTTGTGCGCGCGAAATGGCAGCAGCATCCAGCTGTGCCCACGCCACCGACGGCAGCATCACAATCGACACCACCACAACAGCCATTATGTAAAACCAACGGTTCATATCGTTAAAACACTTGTTTCCCAAACTAAAAACTACTCCTTACGCAAATTTATTGCCCAGCGAACAACGGAAATTGCCATATAGAGCAAGATTATCGCCGGCACAGCAAATCGGGCAAACAGCGCCACAATTGCCACACAAGCGAGAATAAAGATATAACGAATCTCATTACCCTTCCAGCCGAAGCCCTTGAACTTCAAGGCAAACATTCTAACCGGGCTGATAAGCATAAAAGCCATAACTACCGCCACAGCCACTACCGCCTCTCGAGTAAGCGCAATATCGCCCGCCGCAGCCAGCATTGCCAACGACAAGCAGAACAAGCCGTTTGCGGGAGTGGGCAGGCCACAGAACTCGGTGTGCTGCGTATCATCGATATTGAATTTAGCAAGGCGAAGTGCCGAAAATGCCACCACGATAAAGGTCAAATAACGAAGCACTACTGACAGAGTATCAGAGAGTTCCACAGACGCAGGCAGAGTGTCATAAATGCAGAACAACGCTACCGACGGAACCAATCCAAACGACACCATATCGGCCAACGAATCGAGCTGCACGCCCAGCGGTGACGATATCTTCAACAGACGTGCTGCGAAGCCATCGAAGAAGTCACACACAGCCGATGCAATCATCAACCAAAAGGCCAACTCATAGTTCGAATGAGCAAGCAGAGCCACCACGGCAGCCGATCCGCACAGCAAATTGCCGAGCGTCAGCATATTGGGTATCGTAAAGAGTCTAATCTTCATCTTTATTGCAATTATTCGTCATAATAATTGGCAAAGATACGAATATTTTTTTATCTTTGTATAATTCTTAAAAATTCTTTTTATTTAAGGTATGAAAAATAACACATATTGCATAATTATGGCAGGCGGTATCGGTACCCGTTTTTGGCCTATCAGCCGCCAGGCAAAGCCCAAGCAGTTCCTCGATATTTTGGGTACCGGCAAGTCGTTTATCCGCTCTACATTCGAGCGATTTCTTCCACTGGTGGATGCCGAAAATTTCCTCGTTGTCACCAATCGGAAATATAAAGATCTGGTTTTGGAGCATATCCCCGAAATATCGGAGGATCAGGTACTTTGCGAGCCATTAGGACGCAATACTGCCCCATGTATCGCCTATGCAGCCTACACCCTGCAAAAGCGCAATCCCAAGGCCAGAATGATTGTCACACCGGCCGATCATCTCATCCTCAACGAGAACGATTTTCACGCCATAATTAACGAGTGTTTGGAGTTTGCATCCGAGAACAATGCGCTGATGACCGTCGGCATTAAGCCGAGCCGCCCTGAAACCGGCTACGGATACATACAAAAGTCGAACAACAACACCATCAGCCGCGTAAAATGCTTTACCGAGAAGCCAAACCTCGAATTGGCGCAGACCTTCGTTGAGTGTGGCGAATTTTTCTGGAATTCAGGAATCTTCATCTGGACGGTCGAGAATATCATAGAGGCATTCAAAGAGCATCTCCCCGAGCATCACGCCCTGTTCTCGGCTATTACCGATAAGTTGGGGACAGAGGGCGAGCAGCGCGCCATCGAGCAGGTATTCTCCGAGTGCAAAGCTATCTCGATTGACTATGGCGTAATGGAGAAGGCCGAAAACGTATATGTTCGCTGCGGAGATTTTGGCTGGAGCGACGTCGGAACGTGGGGATCAGTTTATCAACTTTCACAGAAAGATGCCTATGCAAATACCAAGTCAAACAAGGGTTGTTACACCTACAATACGCGCAGCTCGATAATATCTATTCCCAAAGATAAGATTGCTATTATCAACGGTTTGCGCGATTATATCGTGGTTGACACCGACGACGTATTGATGATCTTCCCGCGCAGCGAGGAGCAGAACATCAAAAAGTATATCGACGATGTAAAATTCGACCTCGGCGACAAGCATATCTAACAATAAAACATACCTTCAAATAACTCATCGCACTCCCTTGCCGTCGGCATTGGGAGTGTTTTTGTTTATTGCCACACGATTTTATGCCCACAGATTGATATTATTTGCCGAAAAATTCTTACATTTGTAAGAATGTAATCCCTCTAAGCATACCCACAGAGGCTAAACGCAGTACAAACAAATTAAAAAACATAAACTATGGAACAACAGAAAAAGAAGATTTCACTGCCCGACAACGCCTATCGCGAATTGAAGGCAGGTGAAGAGTACAAGCCGCTTATGCCGGCAGAATCCTCGCCCGCCGAGGTTACGCCCTACTCGGTAGGTATGGGTGTTTTGATGGCAATCGTATTCTCGGCTGCCGCAGCATTCCTCGGCCTTAAGGTAGGACAGGTTTTCGAGGCTGCAATCCCTATCGCAATCATTGCCGTAGGCGTAGGAACGGCCCTGGGCAAGAAGAATATGCTCGGACAGAACGTAATCATACAGTCAATCGGAGCATCGTCGGGTGTAATTGTGGCAGGAGCCATCTTTACTCTGCCCGCACTCTATATTTTAGGTCTTGATGCCCACTTCTATCAGATTTTTCTGTCATCTTTGCTTGGAGGTATTTTGGGTATTGTACTTTTGATTCCCTTCCGCAAATATTTCGTCAAGGAGATGCACGGCAAATACCCCTTCCCCGAGGCAACTGCAACTACCGAGGTTTTGGTATCGGGCGAGAAGGGTGGCAATCAGGCTAAATTGCTGGCCATAGCAGGTCTTATCGGTGGTTTGTATGACTTTGCCATCAGTACTTTTGGCGCATGGACCGAGGTTGTTTCAACTCGTATATGCGCATTCGGTGCAATGTGTGCCGATAAGTTCAAGGTTGTATTCTCGCTCAACACAGGCGCAGCAGTGCTTGGTTTGGGTTATATCATCGGTTTGAAATATGCCGTAATAATTACAGCCGGCTCGTGCCTCGTTTGGTTCTTGATCGTGCCATTGATTGGTGCCGTATCACCCGAAGCAGCGGCGCTTACACCCGAGAACATCTTTACCGACTATGGTCGTCCAATAGGTATTGGCGGTATTGCAATGGCAGGTCTAATTGGTATTATCCGTCAGGCGGGTATTATCCGTCAGGCTGTAGGTCTTGCCGTTAGCGAACTTACGAACAAGAAGGGCGGCGCAGCCACCACCGTCGAGCGTACCCAGCGCGACATCCCCATGAAGACCATCCTTACGGTGCTTATTGCAGCACTTATCACAACACTGGTATTCTTCCACTTTGGGTTGCTTGGCAACGGCTTGCAGAGTATCGTAGCACTTCTGATCGTATTTGTAATTGCATTCCTCTTTACAACGGTTGCAGCTAACGCCATTGCGATTGTAGGCTCAAACCCCGTATCGGGAATGACGCTTATGACGCTTATCCTCAGTTCGCTGGTTTTGGTTGCTATTGGCCTTAACGGCTCGGAGGGTATGACCGCTGCGTTGATTATCGGTGGCGTAGTTTGTACCGCACTCTCGATGGCAGGAGGTTTTATCACCGACCTTAAGATTGGTTATTGGCTCGGCACAACACCCAAGAAGCAGGAGGGCTGGAAGTTCCTGGGCACATTCGTATCGGCAGCTACCGTTGCAGGTGTTATGCTCGTATTGAACGATACCTACGGTTTTACAGGCGAGAACGCCCTCGTTGCACCTCAGGCCAATGCTATGGCAGCCGTTATTCAGCCCTTGATGACCGGTGGTTCAACACCGTGGATTCTCTACTTTATGGGTGCAATATTGGCTTTGGTACTCACCGCAATCGGAGTTCCCGCTTTGGCATTTTCTTTGGGTATGTTTATACCAATGTACCTCAATGCTCCGTTAGTAGTAGGAGGTCTTATCGCTTGGTTTGTATCGAGCCGCTCGAAGGATGAGGCGTTGAACAAGGCTCGTTTCGACCGTGGTACACTTATCGCTTCGGGCTTCATCGCCGGTGGTGCGTTGATGGGTGTTATCTCGGCAGTATTAAAGTTCGCTGGTGCCGAGTGGTATTTGACCGAGTGGGCAGCATCGAATGGTGCTGAATGGTTAGGCTTGGCTATGTACATCATTTTGATTGCATATATGGCTTGGCATACAATGAAAGCAAAGAAAGAGGAGTAAAAACATTAACAACAATATAACTATGGAACTGAAAGATAGATTTTTGAAATATGTATCGTTCGACACACAGTCAGACGACAACAGCACAACATTCCCCTCGACCGACAAGCAGCTCGTACTGCTGAACTACCTTGCCGACGAGATGCGCAGCCTCGGCATGGAGGATGTTACGGTCGATAAATACGGCTACGCGATGGGAACAATTCCCGCATCGAAGGGCTACGAGAATGCACCCGTAATTGGCTTTATCTCACACGTTGATACAGCACCCGACATGAGCGGTAAGGAGATCAAACCCCACATTATCGAGGAGTACGACGGTGGCGACATCCAGCTCAACGGCAGCCTAACGATGCTCGTAAAGGATTTCCCCGAACTTGCTCGATTCAAGGGTCACACCATCATCCACACCGACGGTACAACTCTGCTTGGTGCCGACGATAAGGCGGGCTGTGCCGAGATTATGACTGCAGCCGAGTATTTGATGGCACACCCCGAAATCAAGCATGGCAAGATTCGTCTTGGTTTCACACCCGACGAGGAGATTGGCCGCGGCGTTGACTATTTCGACGTTAAGGCGTTCGGTGCCGATTTCGCCTACACGATGGATGGCAGCTACGAGGGTGAATTGGAGTACGAGAACTTCAATGCCGCATCGGCTGTTATCGAGATTCAGGGTCGCAACGTTCACCCCGGATATGCAAAGAACAAGATGATTAACGCCCTTCAGGTAGCTTGCGAGCTCAATGCCTTGATTCCCGCACAGGAGCGTCCCGAATATACCGACGGTTACGAGGGGTTCTACCACTGCGTAGGTATCAACGGTACGGTCGAGAGCGCGAAAATCAGCTATATCATTCGCGACCACTGCAGCGAGAAGTTCGAGCAGAAGAAGGTCTTTATGTGGAGCTGCGTAGATTTGTTGCAGAAGCGTTATGGTGCCGATGTTTTGAAGCTCACACTGAAGGATCAGTACTACAACATGCGCAAGATGGTCGAGCCGCATCCGCAGGTTATCGACAAAGCCATCGAGGCTATGCGTATGGCCGACGTTGAGCCTATCATCAAGCCTATCCGCGGTGGTACCGATGGCGCGCGCTTGTCGTTTATGGGTCTGCCCTGCCCCAACATCTTTGCTGGCGGTATGAACTTCCACGGTAAGTTTGAGTATTGCTCTTTGCAGACAATGCAGAAGGCTACAAATATCATAGTAAACCTTGCTCAACTTTGGGCAAAATAAGCATTGCATAAACTCTATACAATGAATCAATACGGATATGTAAAAGTTGCGGCCTGCATCCCGTCACTCAACGTTGCAGACTGCCATTTTAATACAACGCGCATCATCGAAAATATGCGCAAGGCAGCTTCGCAGGGCATACGCATCATAGCCTTTCCGGAGCTATCTATCACCTCATACACCTGCGGTGACCTCTTCCTTCAGCCTACGCTCTTAATGCAGGCCGAGGCGTCATTGGCACGCATTGCCGACGCGAGCGAGGAGCTTCAGATTGTCGCTATCGTCGGCTTACCCGTAATGGTCGGTAACGCCATCTACAACTGTGCTGCCGTAGTATCACAGGGCCAGATTGTAGGTCTTGTACCAAAGTGCTACACACCTAATTATAGCGAATTTGCCGAGGATCGCTGGTTTGCTTCAGGACGCGACATCGAGTCGGAGTACCTCGACGGTTTTGCCAATCGCGGCACATTATTCGGCCGAGGTCAGCTCTTTGAATTGAACGGCACTCGCTTCGGAGTTGAGATTTGCGAGGATGTTTGGACTCCGTCGCCACCCTCAACACAGCAGGCTCTGAGCGGTGCAAAGATTATTTTCAACCTCTCGGCATCTCCCGAGATTATCGGCAAGCACGACACACTGCGCCATATCGTAAGTCAGCACTCAATGCGTACACATACAGCCTATGTTTACGTTTCGTCAGGTTTTGGCGAGTCATCGGCCGACGTAGTATTTGCCGGCAATTCGTTCATTGCCGAGAATGGATCAATCTTGGCAATCGGTAAGCGTTTCGAGATTGGCGAGCGACTGATTGTGGCCGACGTCGATATCGAGGCGTTGCAGAACAGCCGTATCCGCAGTAATACATACGTGACCGACTACCCCGCACCCGATTATGTGATTAACCGAATCGAAATGGAACTTGCTGACGAGATAAAGCTCGACCGCAAAATCGATGCTATGCCATTCGTTCCGAGCAATCCATCGGAGCGAGCAAAGCGTTGCGAGGAGATATTCTCGATTCAGACGCTCGGCCTTGCAAAGCGTCTGTCACATACCCACTGCAACAGAGCCATCATCGGCATCTCGGGCGGCTTGGACTCTACACTCGCGCTGCTCGTTACGGTAAACGCATTCGATCGTTTAGGCTTGGATCGCAAAGGAATTATTGGTATTACAATGCCTGGTTTCGGCACTACCGATCGCACATATAATAATGCCGTAACGCTTATCAACGAGCTTGGCATTACCTTCCGCGAGATACCCATCGCAGCGGCTTGCCGTCAGCATTTTGCCGACATAGGCCTTCCCGAAAGTGACCGTTCGGTGACTTACGAAAATGCGCAGGCACGTGAGCGTACGCAAATCCTGATGGATGTTGCAAATATGGAGAACGGATTGGTAATCGGCACGGGCGATATGAGTGAATTGGCATTGGGATGGGCAACCTACAATGGCGACCACATGTCGATGTATGGCGTCAACTCATCAGTTCCCAAGACCATTATCCGCTATTTGGTCGGTTGGTATGCCGAGACACTCACAAACAACATGGCTAAAGCCGCGCTGCTCGACATTGTTGATACGCCGGTTAGCCCCGAACTCCTTCCTGCCGACGAGAAGGGTGAGATTGCTCAAAAGACCGAGGATCTGGTAGGCCCATACGAGTTGCACGATTTCTTCCTCTACAACTTCGTAAAGCAGGGATTCTCACCCACCAAGATTCTCTTCCTCGCAGGTTTGGCCTTCGAGGGTCGATACGACCAAAAGACTATTTTGAAGTGGATGCACACCTTCTTCCGTCGATTCTTTACCCAGCAGTTCAAGCGTTCGGCAATGCCCGATGGCCCGAAGGTGGGTACCATATCACTTACCGCACGCGCCGATTGGCGTATGCCCTCTGATGCATCGGCAGCATTGTGGCTGGCGGAGTGCGAGGAGTTGAAAAAGCAAATTAATTAAGACATAATACCAAACTTCAACCCACTAAGATGAAACGAATCATAATAATTGCAGCCATCTTGCTCGGTGCGTCAACCTATTCGGTAAAGGCCCAAAACCTACTCGACGCACTGAAGGGTGTTGCCTCGGCTGCCATTGAGCAGGTAGCTGGCGGAAAACTTACCGCTGTGGCAATGATTGGCACTTGGCAATATAACCAGCCGGGGATAAAGCTCTCGTCCGACGATACCATTTCGGAGTTGGCTGCATCGGCCGTAACATCATCGATTCAAGCAAAGCTCGACACATACTACCAAAAGGTTGGCATTAAGTCGGGTACTTGCTCATTCACATTCAATCAGGATGGCACATTTTCATCTACTTTTGGTAAGAAAACCGCCTCTGGCACCTACACATTCGACACCGAAAACTCGATGCTAATGCTCCAATACACAACAGGACGCTTAAAACTCGGCACCATTCCCGCTTACGCATATATGAATGGCGATAAGTTGCAAATTGTTTTCCCGGTCGATAAATTGGTTAATCTGCTCGTGTCACTCGGCTCGAAAGTAAATTCGTTAGCTCCACTAACGGCACTTTTACAGAAGTACGACAGCGTGAAGATTGGCTTTGAATTTAGCAAATAACAACTATGAAACGAATCCTATTAATCATTACATTTCTCTTGTTCGGTTTCAGCTCAGTACAAGCTCAATCGCTCGATGCCCTTCTAAAGGGTTTGTTCGGCAGCTCTTCGGAGCAGACAGCGCCGTCCAAGGCCAATAAACCTACCTACCCCACCGAGGATGAGTTGATCGGTAAATGGGTATTCCAACAGCTCGAAATGGAGTATTCAGGAGGTGATCCACTGGCCACAGTTGCTATTGCATCGGCCAAGCAGCAGCTCTCGACTTTGGCCACCAAAGCGGAGCTGACACCCGGCAAGGATTTTATCAAGTTTAAGGGTGACGGCACATTGACATTTGTCAGCGGAGATAGAAAGGCTTCGGCTACATACACCTATATTCCGCCTACGGGTATGCTTGTTATAACCTTATCAAACGAGAGTGAGACCATACGCGTATCAGCTACCGCAAGCGTTAAAGATGGCAAACGCTACCTGATGTTCTCGGCCGACGAGCTGATTACCTTGGCAGGCCAAAGCGTTCCCGCGCTACGTGAAGATAGTATGTTTGCCGTAGCACAGGCTCTCAGTCAAACCTACCCGGGCATCACCGTCGGAGCATCTTTCGAGTAAATTTGTATCCCGTAAATTGAATTTATTAGGCAGAATCATATAAGTCATGCCACAAAACAAAATCGGCACACTTGCAAATGCTTGTGCGCCGATTTTTTGTTATTACTTCGCTACCTAATAAACAGCAATTCGCGGTACTTGGGTAAGGGCCACAACTCGTCGTCGATAACCTCCTCCATGCGATCGATATGCGAGCGAATCTCATCAAAATAAGTAGCCACCGTATCGTGATAACGAATAGCCTTTTCGCGCTGATCTTCTATGCGATTTGCCACCTTTCGCGCCTCAATCATATCGGTCACAAGGCAGTGCAACGTAGCCGCATGAGATTGTATTTCGCGCAACAACTTCATATCCGCCTCATTATCCAAACCCAGCTGCTTCATCTTATAAACCTTATCGAGCAATATAGCCTCATATTTCGACGCCACGGGCAAAATATTACTAATTGTAAGATCGCCCAGCACACGCGCCTCGATCTGAATCTTCTTGGTATAGGTCTCCCACTTAACCTCGGTACGCGCCTCCAACTCAACCTTACTATATATGCCTGTCGAGGCAAACATCTTTTCACTCTCCTCATCCAAGAAGCGGTCGAACATCAACGGTGCCGAAGTCTCGCAATCCAATCCACGACGAGCCGCCTCGGCCTTCCACTCATCAGAATAGCCATTGCCATCGAAGTGGATTGCTCGACAATACTTAATCAGTTTCTTGAGCGTCTCATATATCGCACGCTCCTTCTTTGCACCCTTGGCAATAAGAAGATCGACATCGCGCTTAAACTCCGTAAGCTGCTCGGCAACGACCGCACCTATAGTTATAATAGCCTCGGCACAATTATCCGACGAGCCGACAGCTCGGAACTCAAAACGATTACCCGTAAAGGCAAAAGGCGAAGTACGATTTCTATCGGTATTATCGAGCAGAATTGACGGGATCTGCGCCACACCACTCATCTTCAAAACACTCTTGGCATCGAAGCGGATAGCATCCTCGCTCTTGCTTCGCTCCAACTTCTCCAATACCGACGAGAGCTGCGAGCCAAGGAAGGTCGAAATAATTGCAGGGGGAGCCTCGTTAGCACCCAAGCGGTGAGCATTCGTCGCACTCATAATCGAGGCCTTAAGCAGACCGTTATGCTTATACACCGCAGCCATAACATTCACAAGGAATGTAATAAACTGAAGATTCTCCGACGGAGTTTTTCCGGGGCTGAACAAGTTTACACCCGTATCTGTGCCAAGTGACCAGTTATTATGCTTACCCGATCCGTTGATACCCTTAAAAGGCTTCTCGTGCAACAACACGCGGAAATTGTGGCGGCGAGCAATCTTATCCATTATGGTCATCAAGAGCTGATTATGGTCGTTGGCAAGGTTAGCCTCCTCATATACGGGAGCGACCTCAAACTGATTGGGAGCCACCTCGTTATGGCGAGTTTTAAGAGGTATTCCAAGCTTAAGACTCTCGTACTCCAACTCCCTCATAAAATTCATCACTCGCTGAGGACTGGCGCCAAAATAGTGATCCTCCAGCTGCTGATTCTTTGCCGACTCGTGCCCCATCAGCGTACGCCCCGTCAGTACTAAATCGGGACGTGCAGCCCAAAGGCTCTCATCCAAGAGGAAGAACTCCTGCTCCCAGCCCAAATATGTATGAACGCAGGTTACATTCTTATCGAAATAGTGGCACACCTCGGTAGCAGCCTTATCTACTGCCGAAATCGAGCGCAACAACGGCACCTTATAATCCAACGCCTCACCCGTATAGGCAATAAACACCGTCGGGATACAGAGCGTTGTATCCACTATAAAGGCTGGCGAAGTAGGATCCCAAGCCGAATATCCTCGCGCCTCGAATGTATTACGGATACCGCCATTGGGGAACGACGAAGCGTCAGGCTCCTGCTGTGCCAAGACTTTACCCGAAAAAGACTCGATAACAAGGCCCTTGCCATCGGGATCGGAGAATGAATCGTGTTTCTCGGCAGTACCTCCCGTCAAGGGCTGAAACCAGTGAGTATAGTGATCTGCCCCATTGTCCAACGCCCACTGGCGCATACCGGCAGCCACACTATCGGCCAACTCCAACGAGAGCGGAGTACCATTATCCATCGTATTGAGCAACGCCTCGTAGGTGTGCTTATCGAGATACTTACGCATCACCGCACGACCAAACACCTTTTCACCAAAATAATCCGACGGGCGCGAGCTCGGAGCATTCACCTCCACGGCTTTATGATTGAGAGCCGCCTCGACCATTCTAAAACGCAACATATATTAAAAGTTTATCGGGATAGTATCAATTTTTCAAATCAGTTTTCGCTCGAACTAAAATTTCATTTTAACCAAAAACTATTACACTTCGCAAATTTAGTAAATTTCGTACAAATTCGATATTTTCGGCCCATTTTCTAACATTTAGCCCTCAATTTTCTTGTGTTACGGCATATTTTAAGAGGTAATTTCCAAAATATCGCAACAATTTTTCAACAAAATAGGATTTTCAGCAGAATATCGCCGCTTCCAATAATTATAGCATTTTGGGTAAATATTCTCCTTTTTTACTTATACAAAAAAATAGATATTAGTAAAAGACTATAAAACACACTTTTACAAAAAAAGTGCAACCTAACAAAGATTGCACATTCAGACGTAAAATACATTTTCACTAAACTACTCCGCTATAACAAATGAAGTATCACCCCTACCATGAAATTTTGTTCCACCATATTGGCCACCGCCTTGATACGATTGATACAATGTAAAGTCGGAGGCTACTCGCACACCATCGCCACCATCACGATCTGCCCACACACGAATCACTCGCGACACAGGTGTTCCACCATTGTAGTTAACGTGCCAATTTTCACTTTCGATAGACACGCGACGGATATCCAACTTCGGGAACTTATCTTGTAAAATTACAAGACACTCTTTTTGTAACGCAGTACTCATCTTCGATCTGGGCCATGGTCTTTCACTCGGCTCCGCCGGTCTGGTAGCCAATTGTTCCTGCTCGGCAGCCACCTGCTCGGCCGTCTGGGGAAGAGTCGTAGCCGGAGGAGGGGTAGTATAGTCGGATTTATTCGCAGATGCAGCCTCTGCCATCTCCTCTTTTATCTCTTTAGCGCGCTTTTTCTTTTTGACAAGTTCTTTTGCAGCCTGCCCCGTTTTATTAATTATCCACGCCTGAGCATCGGCACTCAATACCGAGCAACATGCGAATACCAAAATAAGGATTATCTTTCTCATGGGCCAAAATGATAAATTATTCACAAAACAAATATAGTGATTTTTTTATTAAATGACTAACTACCAAATGATTTTAATTAAAAAAATCATATTATTTACACCACGCTTACTCAATAAGTTTTCACACTTTTGAGAAGGAGAGATATAATACTGAGTTTTTTTATCAACAATTAAGCCTTCTTTAACAAAAAATTATTATCTTTGTATGATTAATTACGGATTGTAATTTTTAGACAACAGAAAAACTTTACAACACACACAAACATACATTAAAAATCTAAAAAACTATGGCTAATACCGAAAAAGCAAAGTTGTTCGCCGAGTTTCCACCCGTCTCTACCGAGCAGTGGGAGGAGGTGATCACAACAGACCTTAAAGGTGCAGATTACGAGCGTAAGCTTGTATGGAAAACAGCCGAAGGATTCAACGTGCGTCCCTACTATCGCGCCGAGAATCTTGAGGGCGTAGAATTTTTGGGTTCTGAGGCTGGCGAATTCCCCTATGTTCGCGGTACTCACAACTCTAACGACTGGGCTATCCACCAGACTGTAAGCGTAGCTTGCCCCAAGGTAGCTAACGAGGAGGCCTTGAAGCTCTTGAATGCTGGCGTTAACTCACTCGGTTTCTGCTTCTGCAACAACGCAGAGGAGGTTACTGCAGAGTTCATCGACACACTTTTGGAGGGCATCTGCATTCCCGCCGTTGAGCTTACTTTCTGCGGTAAGAAGATCGCTCACATCGCTGAGATCGTTTTGGCAAAGGTTGAGGCTGCCGGCATCGCAAAGGATGAGGTTCGCATCAATTTCTGCATCGATCCTATCGTAAAGAACCTTGCTACAAAGGGTCACTTCTGCTGCAAGGATGCAACAGGCGAGAAGTGTCTTGCTAATCTGGCAGAGTTGATTAAGCGTACTGCAGACTACAAGTATGTACGCGTAGTTAACGTTACCGGTTCTACTTTCAGCAACGCTGGTTCTACTATCGTCGAGGAGTTGGCCTTCACTTTGGCTGCTGCTCACGACTACTTGGTACAGTTAACCGAGGCTGGTCTGCCCGTTGACTTGGTAGTTCGTAAGATCCGCTTCACTTTTGCAGTTACCTCAAACTACTTTATGGAGATTGCAAAGTTCCGTGCGGCTCGTATGTTGTGGGCTAACATCGTTAAGGGTTACAACCCCGAGAAGGAGTGCTCTTGCAAGATGTTTGCACACGCTGTTACCTCTACTTGGAACCAGACAGTTTACGATCCTTACGTTAATATGTTGCGTGGCACAACCGAGGCTATGTCTGCTACTTTGGCAGGTGTACACTCTTTGGAGGTTATGCCTTTCGACTACTCTTTCGAGCAGCCTACCGACTTCTCAAAGCGTATCGCTCGTAACGTAGAGCTTTTGTTGAAGCATGAGTCACACTTCGATCAGGTTGTTGACCCCGCAGGTGGTTCATACTACATCGAGACCCTTACAAAGAACATCGCCGAGCAGGCTTGGAAGCTCTTCCTCGAGGTTGAG
>JAGBIR010000223.1 GCA_017934845.1 Alistipes sp.
CTGTTGCCGTTGCCGTTCAGCAGGCTATGACCGAGTAATCACATATTACTGATTAAGTTTCAGGGGGTGTCCGAGTTTATCGGACACCCTCTTTGCTTATCGGAATTCGTATAACATAAACTTTTTGAAATCTGCTTGCAGACCAAAGATGCTATGTTGTACGAATTCTTTTTTGTTTATTAGTATATTTTACTTAACTTTACAACACTTATTTGACAACCAATAATTCAAACAATGAAAAGATTATTTTTAATGACTTTAATTGCTTGCACTGCATTTTTTGCAGCGTGCGAGTATGACGATTCCGAAGTTATGGATCGTCTGGAAAATGTTGAAGACCGAGTCACAAAACTCGAGGAACTTTGCGCACAGATGAACACCAACATCTCATCTTTGCAAAGCATTGTAAATGCTCTTCAGCAGAATGAGTACATTACCACAATCACTCCTATTACCAAGGATGGTGTAGAGGTCGGTTACACAATCACCTTCACAAGCGGTAAGAACATTACTATCTATCACGGCACAGATGGCGTTGATGGCGAAGATGGTGAAGACGGCCGCGATGGTTCGACCCCAGTTATTGGTGTTAAGAAGGATTCCGATAATGTATATTATTGGACCATTAATGGCGAATGGCTTACCGACGCTAATGGCAACAAGATACAGGCCGAGGCTACCAACGGCGAAGATGGCGAAGATGGTAAAGATGGTCAGGATGGCGTTACACCCAAACTTAAGATTGTAGATGACTATTGGTATATCTCTTACGACGATGGTAAGACTTGGACCAAGCTCGACAAAGCAACCGGAGAAGACGGCAAGGATGGTCAAGACGGTAAGGATGGCCAAGATGGCACAAATGGAACATACGGAGACTCTATCTTCCAAAGTGTTACACAGGATGATGACTACGTATATTTCACACTTAAAGATGGAAATGTAATCACTATCCCCAAGGTGAAATCGTTAGACATCGTATTCAACACTAACGAGGCTATTTTCATCGATGCAGGTGAGTCTTACGAGGTAACATACAAGATCGTCGGAGCCGATGCCAACACAAAAGTTGCAGCAATGGCACAGGACAACTACAAGGTTAAGGTTGAGCCTACCGACTATAAGTCAGGTAAGATTATCGTTACAGCACCTTCTGCTGATATCACAAAGAGTCAGGCTTTGGTATTTGTAAATAAAGGTACGCAGACTATTATGCGAGCACTCTATTTCACCGATACTATTCTGACCGTATCAAACAGCAATGTTCAGTTGAAGCCCGGAACAAACGACTTCACTGTTAAGGTCACTACAAACCTCGACTATACGGTTTATATCCCCGACGATGCAAAGAGCTGGGTAAAGCAAGTGACAACCCGCGGAACAGTTCGTGAGGATATTCTCTCATTTACAGTTACCGAGAATACCAGCAGCCGTCCTCGCTCAACTATAATCGAGCTTCGCGATGCTGAGGGTAAGACACTGCAGTCAATCGCAATAAGTCAGGATTCTGCCGACCCGACAATCGAGATTTCAAAAGCGGAGCTTTCATTCTCATGTGAAGAGGGCTCTGAGAGCGTAGATATCACATCTAACAGCGATTAGAAAATTGAAGTTCCCGCCGATGCAACTTGGGTAAGCGTAACCCCCACATCCGGCAATGGCAACGGCTCAGTTAAGGTTTCAGTTACTGCCAACACAACTAGCTCTGTACGTTCGGCAGAGGTGAAGTTTATTGCGTTGCATTACGTCAGCGGCGACTTCACCAACAAGGTATTGGCTATTAGTCAGGAGGCTAACGAGCAGGCGACCGAGCCTGAAGTGATTTTCTCGGATAACTTCGATAAGATTGTAGCCGAGAAGGATGCTAATAACTACTGGCCATATTTGGATGCGAAGTATATGAATCCTCAGGGTTCGGCTGCTGAAGGTGTAACCTACTCTACATCAGAGGGTAATATCACTCTTCGTGCAAATTCCACATCGAATAGCGACTACTCGGACTATGAGGGTTCTGGTAGCAACAATATCTTCTTTGGTATGACTCCTAACAAGTTCGTTATCGAGAATATTGCGCTTCCCGCCAAAAAGGATTGCTATGTATTGACTTTCGGAGCTGAAAAATATAATCAGCAGACTGGTAGCACATTCGACAGCAAGGAGTTCCACGTATATATTTCAGGCGACAACACAAAGTGGTCGGAGCTATCTTATGCTTTTGCCGAGGGTGACAATCTTGAAGGTCGCTGGAACGATGCAACCGCTTCATTTAAGCTTGCTGCTGTTCCCGAAAAGCTTTACATCAAATTCGTAGCTGATGCAGCATCTTCATATCGTTTGGACGACGTAGCTCTTGCTACAGGCGGCGAGGGTGCGCAGACTATCGACCTTGCACAGGGCACTGAGGAGGAGACACCCGGCCAGGGCGGTGATAATGAAGGCGAGGAAGTTCCAAGTGCTTCAACCATCAAAATAGATTTCACCGTAGCTGCTAATTATCCTGCAGAATTCCCCGTTGCATCGGCTAATAAGATTGTTGATCGTACCGAGTACACATTCGGTGGTCATAAGTTCGCTTTTGCTGGTAGCACAGGCGCAGGTTTCTATCAGGTAACCGGTAAAGAGATTTATGTATTGTTTGGTAAGAAGGGAGCATATGTTGAGTTGCCTGCTATCGAGGGTAAGTCTTTGATAAAGGTTGTAGCCACCTCTCGTAGTGGCGCATCTGGCAGTGTAATGGTAGGTGTACGCGATGCGGCAGGCAGCGATGTAGATGGCGGCACACCCATTAAGTGGGAGCAGGTAGCACCTTATACATATACTTATGAACTTAACGGCACAACGGCCAATACATCTTATTACCTTTACGTTAATTCAGCCCATAACGCACAGCTTACATCATTAGAGCTTTACTATACTGATGGCAATAACGATAATCCTGGCGAAGGCGAAGAGGGAGGAGAGGTAACTCCCGAGATTAAGGAGATGACAATCGCTGAGGTTATCGCAGCAGCAGCTGATACGCAGTTTAAGTTAAAGGAGTCAACAGTCGTAGCCGTTTCAAAGAAGGGTTTGATGTTATATGATGGCAAAAACTACATCTATGCTTATGCTGGCTCACAGCCCGAGGTTGCAGTTGGCGATAAGGTAACTGTTGAGGGTAAGAAGGGCTCTTATAACAATATGCCTCAGGTATCGAGTCCCGTCATCACCAAAACTGGCACAAATTCATCATTTGCACATCCTACAGCTGTAGAGATGAATGGCGCAGTTGTTGATGCATTCCAGAACGATGTTAAGATTCAGTATGTGAAGGTAGCAGGTAAGCTCACTATCAGTGGCGGCAGATACTACAATCTTGCAGTTGAGGGTGCTACTGCACAGGGCTCACTTGACAACCCATTGGATGCAATCTGCCCCGCCGATTATGATGGCAAGAGCTTGATTGTATATGGTTATACGCTCTACACAACATCTAGCAATAAGTATGTAAACATCATCACAACTGCTGTTGAAGTTGTTGATTCAGGCGATAACGAAGGTGGCGACGAAGGCGAAGATGATGGCGGTGACGAGCCCGGCTACACTGGTGATGCGGATATTAGCATTGACTTTACAGTCGCTGCAAATTATCCTGCTGGCTTCCCAGTAGCTTCAGCAAATAAGATTGTTGATCGTACCGAGTACACATTCGGTGGTCATAAGTTCGCTCTTGCAGGTAGCACTGGCGCAGGCTTCTATCAGGTTTCAGGTAGCGAGCCGTATGTATTGTTTGGTAAGCAGGGTGCTTATATCGAGTTCCCCGCTATCGAGGGCAAGACATTGAAGAAGGTCGTTGCAACATCTCGTAAGGGTGCTTCTGCAACTGTTGAGGTTGGCGTGACTGACACTAATGGCAATGCCGTAAATGGTGGTGCTGCTATTGTATGGGCACAGACGGAGCCTTATACATTCACTTATGAGTTGACGGGCACAGCAGCCAATACCGCATATCGTTTGACTGTTGCTAATGCTAAGAATGCGCAGTTGACTCGTTTGGAGCTTTACTATACAGATGGTTCGGGTCAGAGCGGCAATCAGGGTTCTGGCAGCACAGGCGACTCTGACAATCAAGGCAGTACCAGCCAGACTCCCGTAGCAGGCGTAATCAGCAAGGCTTGGGCAGAGCTTCCCGTATGCGATCAGCGCGACAATATCGACTATCGCTACTACATCAGCAGCGTAGGCTCTAAAAGCAATGTTCGCAACTACACTATGTGCTACGATCGAACTAAAAAGGCTGCATTGTGGGTGGCATATCCCCTTCACGCATTGTACACTTCAGGCGATGTAGGTCGCACCGAAGATTGGGCATACGAGCCCTCTATTCCATCGCAGTATCAAGCATATTTGAACAAGTCGTATGCAGGTTCGTATGATCGTGGCCATCAGATTCCTTCAGGCGATCGCCAGAGCTCACAAGAAATGAACCAGCAAACATTTTACTATACCAATATGACTCCTCAGGCTAGTTCATTGAACCAGTCTATGTGGAACAATCTCGAGACTAAGGTTCGTAACGAGATCTGTTCAGACACGCTGTATGTTGTAACTGGAGCTCACTTCGGTGGCACACGTCACTCTTCAATCGCAGCTTCGACAACCGACAATAACGGTCAGGAGTGTCCCACTCCTACCCACTACTACAAAGCTCTGTTGCGCACCGTTAGTGGTAATACAGGGAAGATGATTTCCGAAATCAAGGATGCTTCACAGATTCAGGCCATTGGCATTTATGTGCAGCACCAGGACACTACTGATAGCACTATCAAGAATGAGCATTATATCAGCATCAAAGAGTTGGAAAGCATCACTGGTTTCAATTTCTTTGCAATGTTAGATGACTCAATTGAATCTGCAGTCAAGGCTCAATGCAACCCCTCTGCTTGGTTCTAACGATAAGTTTACTTAATAGAAAGGCCGGTCTAACACAATTTGATGTTAGACCGGCCTGTTTTTTATCACCATTTTCGGGTAATGATGTCGAAAGGGCCTTGCCAGAGTGATTTATTTACGAAGGCTATACTTGCCATCGGTGATTTGCTCGAGAGTGTAGGCGACATAGATATTGTCAAAGCCATCGAAATTGTGTTGGCCGACACCCGTTGGGAATGAGGTTGAAATGGGATTGGGACGTTTCCCAAAGCCGGTAAGAGTCTCCTCGTAGAAAAATCCTACTCTGCCATCGGCCTGCAGATCGAGTGAGCTATATGCCGACGCGGTGTCGCTAACCTGAAAGAATCCATTCCAGCCGCGAGAAAAATTCTCGGCACTCGCAAAATCCTCAGCATCGTCCAACTCCTTATAGAAAATACCGACATTGCTGCGATCATCGCCCGTTGGTAACGACTGCAACACCAGCGAAATCTCCCGTCTATCGCTATTGCGCACAACGGGCAGGATAAGCACCTCGCCATTGGTGGAGTTGCGGCCTACACTAACGCCCGCACCATCGAACACGCACTTCACAGCACTACCCCACTCGCCCTCGCCGTGCAGAGCATCGCTATACGCAAAGATATTATATAGGCGGCCACCGCCCGTACGGCTCGAAAGCAATACACTTCCATCGGGCAACTCCTCACACTTCGGTTCATCGCCTTCAACCGCAGGCAGTGCCGACTCTCCACCAAGAGCCTGCCAAGTTAGGCCAAAATCATCGGAATAGATCACTCTGTTTCCGCCCGGGCGCGCACACAAGGCGGCATAGATGCGAAAATATTTATCCCGTTTGATTATTCTGCTCTGAAAAACTCGTCCGCTACCTACAAATGCAGCTTGAATCGGGTTGCCCGTATCAAACAAACAATAAATATGTTCGGTGACGTCTATTGGCTCGGCCCAGCTATCGCCATTGTCATGGCTTCGTATAGCGGCAATAAGGTTAGGATTTTGGCGCGTAGTATTTCGGTTACCAAACACCGTACATCCCGCTACTGCCATAATTAAAATCTCATCGCTTGTGCGGTCGGCAACAATTGCAGGATCGCCAAAAGCTGTATCGAAATAGTTTTCGGTAGCCGATGTACGGCCACTTCCGATGGCTACTTCGTTAGTTTCGCCCCACGTCGCGCCGTTATCATCACTCGTACGACACACAATATCTACTTGTCCATAACCCGGATCTGTACCACACACCAAGCGCGACGCAACAGCAATTATGCGTCCCGAATGGGTCACAGCTATACCCGGAATACGATAAGGCGGCTGAATACCATCGCCTCCGCTTGTTTGGAATAGCGTCTGTTTACGATATTCGACACTATCGGCAGGATTCAAAAGCGCAGCACAGAGCAGGACGGGGCAAACGGATATTATAAACGCGAGCCAAAATCGTTTCATAGCTTTTATTATAATAAGTTCTATCCCAACTTCATATCGCCAGCCTGCACCCAGCCTGCGCGTCGCATTGCAAAATGTATAGCAAGGCTAATTACGGCGGGAGCGACAAAATATAGGCCGACAATCTCCACGATAAGCAACGTTGGATCCATCTGGCCACTCATTGTAGCATACGTCGCCAACGGGCCAACCAAGCCTGCCGTACCCATACCTGCACCGACAGCATTGTTCGACAGTTGCAGCCAAACGGTCGATACGGGGCCAAGCAGAGCCGAGGTAAGAGTCGGGGCAAGCCAAATAATAGGTTTGCGAGCAATGTTTCCAATCTGCAACATCGAAGTACCAAGGCCCTGCGATATAAGACCACCGATGCCATTATCCGAATAGCTAATCACGGCAAAACCAATCATCTGCGCACAACAACCGGCCGTTGCAGCACCTGCCGCCAGGCCATCCAAACCGAGCATAATACAGATGGCAGCCGAGCTGATTGGCAGAGTTAAGATACAACCTACCAAAACCGACACTACAACACCCATCAAGAATGGGTTGAGCGTTGTCGCATCATTAATCAGCGAGCCGAGATATAGCATCAAATCGTTGATTGGCGAGCAGCAATATTTCGCAAACAGACCTCCAACGACGATAGTCACAAAAGGTGTTGCGATAATATCGATAGGCGTACGCTTTGAGATTAGCGAACCAACCTCGGCACCAAGAATCACTGCCAGATACGATCCGACAGGGCCACCAAACTGGTAACCCAAAGCACCTACGATGGCCGACGAAATAAGCACCAGAGGTGCGCACTTCAAGCCATAGGCTATTGCCAAACCTATACAAGCTCCCACCAGCGGAGAGCTTGCCGATAGCGCATCGGCTATAAAGCTCAAAAATGCGAGCGCATCGATTTTAGCCAGCTGGCCAATAATAAGGCCCAAGATAAGTGAGCAGAAGAGGCCCAATGCCATATGCGACAAAGCATCGACCACATACTTGCGAAATAGTTGCTTAATCATATTTGCATTTTTTTGTTACACAAATATAACCTTTATTTGCCAAAGGTGTAACCTTTGGTGTATGAAATCTGATATCGTTTTTGTATATTTGCTAAAGTAACAGATATAAAACTTTAGGATATGAAAAATTTTGTCTTTCAGAATCCGACCAAACTCGTGTTTGGTCGCGGTCAAATAGCACGACTTGGGAAATTATTGCCCGCAGGCGCACGCATAATGGTAACTTTCGGCGGCGGCTCGGTAAAACGCAACGGAGTATATGATCAGGTAAAGGCAGCCCTTGCCGGTTTTGAGCATACCGAATTTTGGGGCATTGAGCCAAACCCCGCGGTAGAGACTTTGCGCAAAGCGGTTGCTCAAGGCAAAGAGTTTGGTGCCGATTTCTTGCTGGCCGTAGGTGGCGGCTCGGTAATTGATGGTACGAAGTTGATCTCGGCAGCAATGTGCTACGAGGGCGACGCTTGGGAGTTGGTACAGAAGGGATATTATGGCACTACCGTTCCTATCGGCACAGTCCTTACCCTTCCGGCAACCGGCTCCGAGATGAATAGCGGTGCCGTAATTTCGCGATATGAGACACACGAGAAGTTGCCTTTCTACTCGCACCATCCGCGCTTCTCGATTCTCGACCCCGAGGCGACATTCACTCTGCCACGTCGTCAGATTGCCTGTGGCATTGCCGATACTTTTGTTCACGTTGTCGAGCAATATATGACTTCGGCCGGTCAGTCGCGCGTGATGGATCGCTGGGCCGAGGGTATTCTCCAGACGCTTATCGAGATTGCGCCTAAAGTCCTTACCGACAGTACCGATTACGACACGATGGCAGACTTTATGCTCTCGGCAACTATGGGATTGAATGGTTTTATCGCAATGGGTGTCAACGAGGATTGGGCAACACATATGATTGGTCACGAGCTTACCGCTCTGCATTCACTCACCCACGGCGCAACGCTCGCAATCGTCTATAACGGCACGCTACGCGTATTGCGCGAGCAGAAACGCTCGAAAATTCTTCAATATGGCGAGCGAGTTTGGGGTATTTGCGAGGGAGACGAGGAGTCTCGCATCGATGCTGCAATAGCTCGCACCGAGGAGTTCTTCTCTTCACTGGGCCTTTCGACACGTCTTTCGCAAGAGAACATAGGCGAGGAGAGCATTGCCGAAATCGAGCGACGTTTCAACGCTTGCGATGCACACTATGGCGAGTGCGGAAACGTTGATGGCGCAATGGCCCGTAAGATTCTCGAGGCGTGCAAATAGTTGTTTACGCAATAAAGCATAGAGGGAGTGTCTAACAAGTTTTTTAGACACTCCCATTTTGTTAGAAGTTGTATAACAAGAGGGATTTCAAGGCTTGCGCAGCCCGAAAAAGCGCAGTTTACTCGGCGTAAATGAACATTTTGAGGGCAAGCGTAACGCAGAAATCACCTAGTTAGATAACTTCTCTACTTATTTAATATACAACTTTATCCAAAATTTCTGTCAGGGCCGCAATCGCAACGCCATAGTTGGTTATCGGGACACTCTGCTCTCGAGCCTGCGCCACACGACTCATAACGAGTTTGCGGTTAAACATACAAGCACCGCAATGTATTACCAAATCGTAGCGGCTCAAATCATCGGGGAACTCCTTTCCGCCCACAATATCAATCGTCAACTCCTCGCCAATCTTCCTGCGCAACATTCGCGGCAATTTTACGCGGCCAATATCCTCAGTTTGGGGAATATGAGTACAGGCTTCGGCAATTAGCACTCGCGACGAAGGGGTTAACTCGCGCAAAACATTTGCAGCCTTAACAAACTCCTCGATATCGCCCTTGTATCGAGCAAAAAGCACCGAGAACGACGTCAGGCGCGAGGGCTCAGGCTTGAGTTTATTTACGGCATCGAAGACTTGAGAATCGGTAATGATAAGTTGTGGCGGTGCGGAGAGCGCACTCAATGCCGAAGGCATACTCTCCAGCGTACAGCACACAGCATTACATCCTCTATCGAGCAATTCGCGCAGAGTTTGCACCTGCGGCTTTATTAAGCGTCCTACGGGAGCCTGCTTATCCTGCGGCATTACAAGCAGAACCGTATCGCCCTCGCGGCACAATCCCTCGGTAAGTAATCTCTCATCACGCTCTACGGCAGAGGCTATCGCGCTACGCAACTCCTCGATGCCTTCACCCGTAACAGCACTTACTCCGAGCGGTTTAGTCCCGACAATATCTGTTACGCGACTCATTAGTTCAGCAACGTTTGGCAAAATATCGCAACGCGAAACAACGGGCACAACCTTTATCTCACGACGGCGCAACATCTTAATAAGCGACTCCTCGAGCGAGGTATCACTATCCGAAAAAAGCACAACCGCAATATCGATGCCGTTCAAAGTCTTCAGCGTACGCGACGTTCTCTCCTGCCCCAGCAAGGTAGAATCACCCAAACCTGCCGTATCGACAAAGACCACGGCCCCCATATCGGGCAACTCCATAGCTTTCGACACGGGGTCGGTAGTTGTTCCGGCCATCTCGGACACAATAGCCACCTCCTGCCCCGTAATGGCATTCAATAGTGATGACTTACCACTATTGCAGCGGCCAAAAAGGCCAATATGCAGGCGTTCGGCACGCGGTGTTTGCGACTCCTTAACTACATCTGCCATAATGCGATACTACTAAAATCTAAAATCACGTTTTCCCTGCGCAATTTCGCAAAGACGCTCCTGCGTAATTGAACGTATCTTGTCGGAAGGGATAAGCTGCAACTCTCGGCCAATAACCTTCTCACCAGCAAGGCGCGTAGCCTCCGAGGCATAATCCTGCATATACTCCTTCAAGGTCATCAAGGCATTGGGATGACAGCAGTTGCCAATCATTCCGCGCTTGGCAAGCGACATAAAGCGATCGCCCGTACGGCCTTCACGATAGCAGGCAGTACAGAAGCTCGGTACGTAACCCAACTCCAGCAACCAGCCAACAATCTGATCCAGCGTACGATGATCCGACACATCGAACTGCGCCGAACGATCAACATCCTCCTCACTCTCGGCATAACCGCCCACACTCGTACGCGATCCACCGCTAAGCTGCGACACGCCTACATCGAGTACCAACTCACGCGAGAGCTGCGACTCACGTGTCGAGACAATCATACCCGTATAAGGTACCGCCAGACGCAGCACAGCTACAATACGACGGAAAACCTCGTCGGTTACGGCATTAGGGAAATCGCGCGGATCGATATCGTCGGCAGGACGAATACGCGGCACACTTATAGTATGAGGGCCTACGCCAAAACGAGCCTCCAGATGCTCGGCGTGCATCAACAGACCTACAAAGTCATATCGATAATCCGACAATCCAAACAATGCGCCGATACCGACATCATCTATTCCACCCAACATTGCGCGATCCATAGCTTCGGTATGGTATGCCCAATCGCTCTTCGGGCCCGTAGGATGCAGTTGCTCATAAGCTGCACGGTCGTAGGTCTCCTCAAACAGAATATAGGTACCAATACCGGCATCACGCAACAGACGATAATTCTCGACCGTGGTGGCTGCAATATTTACATTCACTCGGCGTATAGCACCATTCTTATGGTGTATCGAATAGATGGTATCGATCGACTCCAAAACATATTCGATAGGCGACATCGTAGGATGCTCGCCCGTCTCCAAAGCCAATCGTTTATGGCCCATATCCTGAAGGGCAATGACCTCGCGACGGATCTCCTCCTGGGTGAGTTTGCGACGCGGTATAGTTCTATTTTTAGCATGATAAGGGCAATACACACAGCCATTTACACAATAATTCGACAAATATAATGGCGCAAACAACACGATGCGATTGCCATATATGCGCTGCTTTAGTTCACGCGCCATGCTATAAATTCGCTCCGTGAACTCATCGCCCTCACACATCAGCAACACCGTAGCATCGCGATGGCTCAAGCCCTTACCCTCGGCAGCTCGTTGCAAAATCTCCTCGACGAGTGCCTTATCAGCCTTATGTGCAGCGGCATACTCCAACGTAGAGCGAATCTCGCCATCGTGGATAAACTCCGCCGCCCTCTCCGATTTTACATTATATTCAATCATAATTCTCTAAAACTTCTTAAAATCTCCGCGTGCAAAGTCGATATGATAACCTATCGACTCCAATTCACGCTCCAACTCTTTCAAACCTTCAGCCGACTCGGCTCCCAACGCAGCCTTATCGTTATAAATTGAGTACTTCGCCCGCTCGGCCGATGGTGTCAGGTTAGGCATCACAACATTTGCCCCCGACAATATAGCCAACTTGCGGCCTTCGGTTGACAAAGTAGCCAATGCCGTAGTAGCCGGAATAAGTGCATCAGGCACTACCAGACGAACAATAGCCAGCACAAGCAGTGTCGTTCGCAAATCACCGGCAGGCTGCTCCGCAAACGGCGTTCCCGCACTCGGTATAAACGGCCCTATGCCCACCATTTGTGGTTTTCGGTTTGCTATAAATGCAATATCCTCCGCCAGCGATTCAACACTCTGGCCCGCCACACCAACCATCATTCCTATGCCGGTCTGATAGCCTATCGAAAGCAATCGATCAACGCACTCCATACGCCGCTGGTACGACATATCGGCCGAATGAATCTTTTCATACAAAGCCTTATCGGCCGCCTCGTGGCGTAACAGATAACGCGAAGCTCCGCACTCGTACAGTCGCCTATACGACTCCTCGCTACGCTCACCAAGCGAAAGCGTTACAGCTGCGTCGGGATATTGTTCCTTAACAGCCTTCACTATTCGACACATACGCTCGTCGCTCCACCAAGCATCCTCGCCACTCCGCAAAACAAATGTACGCAGGCCTAATAGATAACCCGCCTCACAACTTGCCAAGATCTGCTCCTCGCTCAAGCGGTAACGCTCTGCAGTGTGGTTATCGCGGCGCAATCCGCAATACAAGCAGTTACATTTGCAGTAGCTGCCAATCTCGATGAGGCCTCTTACAAAAACGCCACATCCGAACCGCTGGCGGGCGGTTCGGACGGCTTCCCGACGTAAATAGTCGAGCGTATCTGAGTCGCACTGCGCAAGCAAAGTACAATATTGCGGAGTTGTCAGCCCGCCTTCTCGCACCAAACGCTCGGCAAGTTCTCTCATATTATTTCACTTATCGCTTCATCAATTCATTGTTAAACGTCTTGCGGCCAGTATCGTATGCCGTATGAAGGCTCGGGCCTGAAATGCAACCGCCCTCGCAAGCCATAACCTCGATAAACTGGGCAGGCGACTTACCTGTCTTACCAAATGCGCGCAACAGAGCAACATTCTTCTTTGTAAGGTTCGACACCTGCAAATTAGTGAAGTCGAATGCACCACCAACGTGAGCCTTAACAGCTGCCGTTACACCACCAGCCTGACCAAAACCATGAGCCGTACGAATTGCAGCAACCTCGGGATTATGAACCTGAGCCTCCTCCATCTCGATACCCATACCCTGGAATACGGCGTGCATCTCCTCGAATGTCATAACGTAATTTACCAAATCGTCACGACGAGCCTCCTTACGTTTAGCGATACATGGGCCTACGAAAACCAACTTAGCATCAGGATACTTCGCACGTGCCAACTGCGCGGTATAATACATAGGCGAGCGGGTTGACGAGATATATTTCTTCAACTCAGGAGCGTGCTTATCGGCCATCTCCATATAAGAGGGACAGCAAGAGGTTGTCATAAAGGGCTGACCCTCGTCCAACTTCTCCTTCAACTCGGCACTCTCCTTCTCGGTAGTGATCATAGCACCCTGCGCAACCTCCACTACATCGGTAAATCCGACGCTGCTGATTGCTCCATATACCTGCTCGGCAGGAACATTGTACTGCGACAAGATTGCCGGAGCAACCATAGCCACAACCTGCTCGCCACGGCGAATCGACTGCAAAACATCGAACACCTGCGAAATCTCGAATATCGCACCAAACGGGCAACTGTTCAAGCACTTTCCGCAGTAGATACACTTTGACTCGTCGATATGCTCTACACCAAACTCATCCTTTGTAATGGCACCAACGGGGCAAGACTCCTCACACGGAACGGGCACATATACAATGGCATGGTAGGGGCAATTCTCATAACACTTACCGCAACTGATACATACCGAGTAGTTGATACGACCCTGGCTTGTCTCGGGGTCAAACTCGATGGCATTTCTCGGACAGCTGAGCGAACAAGCACGAGCTACACAACCTTGACAAAGATTTGTAATGCTATAGTTAGTACGGACACAAGATGAGCAAGCCTCATCAATCACGCACATAATATTATCCTTCGACGTTGTACGATTCATCGCGTTACGCACATACTCTGAAAGCGGAGTAAGTTCATCAACCTCGTCCGACATATCGAATCCCAACAAGGGCAACGACTTATACTTCCATACGGCACGCTCCTTGTGTACACAGCAGCGTCCCAATACCTTACTCTTTCGTGGCGACAACTCAATGGGCAGGCGGTCAATCTTCTCCTCCAGCTCATTTTGTTCCACAATTCAATCAATTTGGTCAGCAAACGCTGACGCACAATCATCACATTATTTTTAATAGCCATATTCGATAGGTATTTACTGCTGCGAAGATAATATTTTTAGCGCGAATGAAGAAAAATTTTCTCAACTTTTAGCACTTTTTATACTAAAGTATAAAGAAAAAGTGTCGGAATATAAAACCAGCAGTCAATGAAGAGATTTAAAAGAGGTTCTGCTAATCACATCAGCTGTGGGACAGAGTTCCTCGCCAACGCCACAAAACAAAAAAAAGAGAAGTCCTCTCGAACTTCTCCTTCGTACCCAGAGCCGGGGTCGAAGTGCAGCGACCTCAGGTCGCAAACTCGCGCGGACACCTTTAGCGCAGACCTTTAAGGGTCGAGCAATAAACATCTATGAAGTCCGCGCAACCGCTTATTCAGTGAGTACCGCGGCTACAAATGGATGGTAGGAGTTGGCGAGAATGCCGTTAGGCAAACGCTGGTGCGATTGGCATCTGGCGGGCTTGCACGCTTAAGATACGAATCACACCGGCGGTAGGACAGAGTCCCTCGCCAACGCCACAAAACAAAAAAAAAGAGAAGTCCCTATTGGATTGGTCTTTTAATTTTTAACTGATTGATTTTCAGTGTTAGTTTTTACGAAAATTGCGAAATCCTACATAGAAGACTACATGGAGGTCGTAATCAAGCCCAAAAACTACGAATGC
>JAGBIR010000224.1 GCA_017934845.1 Alistipes sp.
AACGATACATCGCGGGGTAGAGCAGTTGGCAGCTCGTCGGGCTCATAACCCGGAGGTCGGAGGTTCGAGTCCTCCCCCCGCTACCATAGAGGAAATCCATTGCGGATTTCCTCTTTTTTATGGTAGCGGGGGAAGGACTGATGTCCTCAATCATCTTTACATTCCCTCCCCTATGTCCCCTCCCTGTGACACAGGGCGGGGATTTTCAACCACTCCACAAAGAGGATAAAGAATTCAAAGTCTTTCAGGAATAGTTTAGAGATTTCAATCTCCTACCTTAACGGACAAGTCGCAAGATTTGTCCGTTTTTGTTTATTGCAATAGGTGGCTTACTACTAAATAGTCATCGTTTAATGACAACAAAAAAAGCAGGGGATTAACCCTGCTTTTCTATTAGTGATAGCGATATTGTTACAGATGAATTGCAGCACCCATAGCTGATTCGGCGGCCTCCATGATTCCCTCGTGCATAGTGGGGTGAGAATGGATGGTTTTGGCGATGGCATGAGCCGTAGCACCGAGGCGTTTTGCCAGCGTAGGCTCGCCAAGCATCTCGGTTACGGTAGCACCTACCATATGCGCGCCAATGAGTTTCTCGTCGGCATCGAAAATCAGCTTTACAAAGCCATCGCGGTCGCCCGCAGCTGTAGCCTTGCCCGATGCTGTGAATGGGAAACGGCCAACCTTATAGTCGATACCCAGCTCGCGAGCCTTCTGCTCGGTAATACCCACCGACGCAACCTCGGGCGAAGTAAATACGCAAGATGGAATTGTCGAGTAGTCAACCTTATCGGGATTCAATCCGCATATATGCTCCACGCAGTGGATAGCCTCGGCCGACGCCACATGAGCCAATGCCGGAGTAGCGATAATATCGCCAATGGCATATACACCCGCAACAGAGGTCTGGTAGTGCTCATCAACCACAATCTTGTCGCGCTCGACCGCAATACCGCACTCCTCCAAGCCGATATTTTCGATATTTGACTTAACTCCAACGGCTGAAAGTACTATCTCGGCCGTAAGGGTCTCGGCACCCTTCTTACCCTCGATATCGACGTGGCAAAGGCCATCCTCGCCAACCGATACCTGCTTGACATTAGTCGAAGTCATGACCGTAGCACGCATCTTACGGAACGCACGTTCCATAGTCTTTGCTACCTCCTCATCCTCCAGCGGCATCATCTGCGGCAGATACTCGATAACGGTAACCTTAACGCCCAGCGAAACATATAAACAAGCAAACTCACTGCCGATAGCACCAGAGCCTACAACAATCATCGACTCGGGTAATTTAGGCAGCGTAAGAGCCTCCTTTGACGAGATAACGTGCTCGCCATCGACGGGCATAAAAGGCATCTGTCGAGGACGCGCTCCCGTAGCAAGAATCACGGCATCGGTTTCGTAAACAGTTCCATCTACCTCGACCTTACCCTCACCCGCCAAGCGGCCAAAGCCATTAATGACCTCGATATTATTCTTCTTCATAAGGAACTGCACGCCCTTGCTCATTGTCTCGGCAACGGTGCGTGAGCGAGCTACTATCTTCTCGAAATCGGGTTTTACCTCGCCCTCAACAGCCACGCCATAGTGAGCTGCATTTTTGCAATATGAGAAAACCTGCGCGCTCTTAAGCAGAGCCTTTGTAGGGATACAGCCCCAATTAAGGCAGACGCCGCCCAGCTCCGCCTTCTCGACGATAGCAACCTGCTTACCCAATTGTGCGGCACGGATGGCGGCAACATAGCCGCCGGGGCCGCTACCAATAACTATAATGTCGTATTTCATTCTAAATGTCGATTTTTACTTTACAACCTTCAAAATCTCGCCATTGTCGGCTGCAATGGCACGCTTCCACTTCTCGCTGTAACCGGGGTTCTGGATATTACCGGGGATCTTCTTGCCGTTACCATTATCCACGAAGCCATTCTCGTCCTCGCTCTTGATGTTTCCGTCGATATACTTAACCATCAAATAGTTATCGAGGGTAGTCCAAGTATCAAACAAACGCTGTGCCGTTTCAACGGTAAACTCTGTTGCAATCTGATTCTGCTTCTTAGCCTTTGGAGTGTTGCCGATAGCAATATCAATCTTCTCAACACTCTCCAAAGCGGTATTTTCCCACTTGTCGATATACTCGCGCACCTTCTTGCCTACAACATTGTAACGCAAGTAAGCAAACTGCGCAATACGGTTGGTAATCCAGAACATTGAGGTATTTGAGTACTCCAACATTGAGCCGTTACCCTCGCGCAAGCACTCGGGAACCTCCTGAGAGTTAACATAAACGGGAGTAAGGGGTGACGTAGCAGCATCGTCGGTACCAAACCAAAGGATACCCTTCTTGCCGGGGCGAGCCTGGCCCAACAACCAGAAGCCTGTCTGCTGAGTAGCAATAGCACGCTCGTTTACATACTCCACGCCATCAACCTCGAAGTGCATAGGACGCCAGCGGTAGGGGCAGCCCTCGCCACCAGCACCGATGTCGGTAGTCATATCCATCTTTGTACCCTCGTAATGGTCGCGCATACAATCCATAATAACCTTTGGTGAGAGTTTCGTGCGAGGCTTTACCCACAAAGGCATACGATTGTTGGGGTTGTAGCCCATAGCGTAGTCCTCATACTGATCCATATCGTCGGCAATGGTACGGAAGAATGCCCATACACGAGCCTCGCAAGCGCGCATACCGCCAAAATCCAGCGGAGCGTAAGCGTCGCAGAATGAGAAATCCTCATCCTTACCATCGAAATAACCCTGCTCACGTGCAAACGAGATTACGTCGGGAGCATATAGGCAATTCTCCTTGTCGTTCAACGGGAACTGCATAATACGTGCCTGATTGGCGTGAGCTGAAACATAACCATCGGGGATAAGACGTGCAACCCAAACGATACCCTTGTTGTTGGGGCCCTTGCCGATAAGCTCCATAATCCACGCCTCATCGTTATCGATAATTGAGAATGACTCGCCGCCTGATGCGTAGCCATAAGTGTTAGCCAAATCAACAATAATCTGGATAGCCTCGCGAGCTGTCTTTGCACGCTGCAAGGTGATGTAGATAAGTGAGCCGTAGTCGATGCCACCCTTTGGATCCTCAAGCTCCGAGCGACCACCAAAGGTAGTCTCGGTAATGAAGAGTGAATGCTCGTTTGAGTTACCCAACGTACGGTAAGTAGTAGGTACCTGCTTGATCTGGCCAAGATAGCGACCAGAGTCCCACTCTGTAACGTCGATATACTCGGTAAACTTACCGGGGACGTGGCTGTAGAGTGCGCCGTAGAGCGAATGAGAGTCGGCTGCATAGGTTACCATATTAGAGCCATCGGTCGATGCGCCCTTGGTTACGATAAAGTTTGTGCAGGCCTCGGCTGTAATAGCACTCGCTGCGATGCCGACAACGGTCAGCAAAAGAGTTTTGAGTAGTCGTTTCATAAATGTTATAATTAGTTTTTAGTTATATTCACTACAACTTACAAATATAAATAAAAAAGATCAAAGCACAAAGTTTGTTGATGTTTTTCGGGCGAATGACAAAATATGAGGAAAATTTGTTATTTTTACGCTGTAAAATCATTGAGAAATGGCAATAGAAACTAAAATTAAGGAGTTGCGCGCAGCATTACCCGAGGGTGTAAAACTTTTGGCAGTATCGAAATTTCATCCCGCCGAGGCCATTGTGGAGGCCTACGAGGCAGGTCAGCGAGCCTTTGGCGAGAGTCGTCCACAAGAGTTGAAAGCAAAATACGAGGCTCTGCCCAAAGATATCGAGTGGCACATGATTGGCCATCTGCAAACCAACAAGGTAAAGTACATAGCTCCTTATGTAACGCTCATAGAGTCGCTCGATAGTGAGCGTTTAGCGGCCGAAATCGAGCGTCAGGCGGAGCGTTGTGAGCGTGTAATAGATTGCCTGCTGGAGATTCACGTAACCCAAGAAGAGAGCAAATCGGGATGGGATTACGATAGCTTGATGGAATTCGTCCGCCAAGATGGCTTTGCCCGCTATCCACACATTCGCCTACGAGGCGTGATGGGTATGGCCACATTTACCGACAATGAGGCTGTCGTGCGTGCCGATTTTAAGCGGTTAGCCGGTTGCTACAATGAGTTGAAAGGCTATTTTGGCGACTCGTTCGACACGCTCTCGATGGGCATGTCCGATGACTACCCTATCATGACTACATTGCAAACCATGTAATTTACAAGGAAAGCGCAAACGACCAAACAGTCTACGGCGCATTGATGCTTGGCGAATGCGTTTG
>JAGBIR010000225.1 GCA_017934845.1 Alistipes sp.
CCCTCTGTCGGAGGATGTGCAGGAGCGACTGAAGTTTGAGCTGCACATTATGAAGACGATGGGTTTCCCGGGTTACTTCCTCATCGTGCAGGACTTCATCGCAGCGGCGCGTGAGCAGTTGGATGTGTCGGTAGGCCCGGGACGTGGCTCGGCTGCCGGCTCGGCCGTAGCGTACTGCTTGGGTATCACGCAGATTGACCCCATTAAATATGACTTGCTGTTTGAGCGATTCCTCAATCCCGACCGTATTTCGCTGCCCGATATCGATATCGACTTCGACGATGATGGCCGTGGCAGAGTGCTGAATTGGGTGACGCAGAAGTATGGCAAGGAGAAGGTTGCCCACATCATCACCTATGGTACGATGGCAACCAAGATGGCTCTTAAGGATGTGGCACGCGTGCAGAAACTGCCGCTGAAGGAGTCCGATAGGCTGTGTAAGTTGGTGCCCGACCGTATTCAGGACCCCAACGACAAGGAGAAGACTCTGAAAATCAACCTCAAGAACGCCATAAACGCTGTGCCGGAGCTTAAGGCTGCCGAGGATTCGGACGACCCCACGCTGCACGATACGATAAAGTATGCCAAGATGTTGGAGGGTAACGTGCGCGGTACGGGTGTTCACGCCTGCGGTACGATTATCTGCCGCGACGACATTACCGATTGGGTGCCTGTGTCAACGGCCGACGACAAGGAGACGGGCGAAAAGATGCTCGTGACGCAATATGAGGGTGCGGTGATTGAGGATACGGGCCTTATCAAGATGGACTTCTTGGGCCTGAAAACCTTGTCAATCATAAAGGATGCCGTAGCTAACGTAAAGGATACCAAGGGTATAAGCATCGACATCGACGCCATCGACATCGACGACCCTGCAACCTATAAGCTCTATTGCGATGGTCGCACGTCGGGTACGTTCCAGTTTGAGTCGGCGGGTATGCAGAAGTATTTGCGCGAGCTTAAGCCCTCGACGTTCGAGGATTTGATTGCGATGAATGCCCTCTATCGCCCGGGCCCGATGGACTACATCCCCGACTTTATCGACCGTAAGCACGGCCGCAAGCCTATCGTTTACGACATCCCGATTATGGAGCAGTACCTGAAGGATACCTATGGTATTACGGTCTATCAGGAGCAGGTGATGCTTCTGTCGCGTCTGCTGGGTGGCTTTACGCGAGGCGAGAGCGATACGCTGCGAAAGGCTATGGGTAAGAAGATTAAGTCGAAGTTGGACGAGCTGAAACCCAAGTTCATTGCTGGCGGTCAGTCGAATGGTCACGATGAGCAGGTGCTGGAGAAGATTTGGGCCGATTGGGAGAAGTTTGCGTCGTATGCGTTTAATAAGTCGCACGCGACGTGCTACTCGTGGGTGGCCTATCAGACGGCCTACCTGAAGGCAAACTATCCGTCGGAGTATATGGCTGCGGTGTTGAGCCGCAACTTGGCTGATATTAAGGCCGTAACGCTTTATATGACCGAGTGTAAGCATATGGGTATCAACGTTATGGGCCCCGATGTGAATGAGTCGGTTGTGAACTTCTCGGCAAAGCCTAATGGCGACATCCGCTTTGGCTTGGCAGCCGTGAAGGGCGTCGGTGAGGCGGCCGTAAAGTCTATTATCGACGAGCGCAATAGCGGCGGACCTTATAAGAATATCTACGACTTTGTCGAGCGCGTGAACTTCAACATCGTCAACCGCAAGTGTATCGAGAATCTGGCCTTTGCCGGTGGCTTCGATTCGCTGATTGACTTCCATCGCAGTAAGTTCTTTGCCGAGGATGCGCGTGGCGGAGGTGTGACCTTCCTCGAGCAGCTGGTGCGCTATGGCCAGCGCGTGCAGCAGGAGCGATTGAACGCCCAGCAGAGTCTGTTTGGCGGTGGCGGAGTGATTGATATTCAGCCACCTACCCTACCCGTTGCCGAGGATTGGAATCAGTTGCAGATGCTCAACAAGGAGCGCGAGATGATTGGTCTTTACCTGTCGGCACATCCGCTCGACGAGTATAAGATGATTCTCAACCATATGTGCAAGGCCCACCTGAACGACCTGAAGGACTTGGAACAGTTTAATGGTCAGGAGCTTGGCTTGGCTGGCGTGGTTACGTCGGTGCAGGAGCTTACGACCAAGACGGGCCGCCATTGGGGTAAGTTTACTTTGGAGGACTACGACGGCTCGCACGAGTTTGCGCTCTTTGGCAAGGACTACGAGATGTTCCGCCAATTCCTCTTCCCCAACTACTTCCTGTTCGTTAGAGGTAAGGTGCAACCACGTCCCTATGGCGATGGTACGGAGTTGGAATTCAAGATGTTATCGATGGTACAGCTGTCGGAGGTGCGCGACACGATGATTAAGGAGCTGCACGTTATGCTGCCCCTCGACGAGCTTACCGAGAGCTTTGTGAAGGATTTTACGGCGGTTGTGAAGGCCAATAAGGGCAAGACAATCCTCCGCTCGACGCTTATTTGCCGCGAGGAGGGCGTGACGCTGAATATGTATTCGAAGCGGTATAAGGTGGCTTTGACGCCCGATTTGGTGGAGTTTTTGGAGCAGAATGAACTTAAATTTACATTATCATAAACTATTAAAACACAAAGAATTATGGCATTAGAAATCACAAATGAGAATTATGAGGCATTGGTTGCTGGCGACCAGCCTGTTGTTATCGACTTTTGGGCCGAGTGGTGTGGCCCCTGCCGTATGGTAGGCCCAATCATCGATGAGCTCTCGGCGGAGTACGAGGGTAAGGTCACAATCGGCAAGTGCGACGTTGACTCTTGCGACGACATCGTGGCGCAGTACAAGGTGCGCAACATCCCTACCGTAGTGTTTATCAAGGGCGGCGAGGTTGTCGATAAGGTTGTTGGTGCTACCAGCAAGGATACCCTGAAGTCAAAGGTCGAGGCACTGCTGTAAGAGCTATTACGGGTTGAATGTGACTCGCAAAGGGGAGTTGGTCCACGTGGCTGACTCCCTTTTTTATTGTCAATCGCTATTTATTGTTACATTGTTACAATAAATATGGTGTAGAGAAAAAGAAAGGAGTCAGTCCAATGACCAACTCCCATCCCGCAGGCTGTCGTTCCACCGAACGTAAGTGCCAGCACCCTCGCTTACTC
>JAGBIR010000226.1 GCA_017934845.1 Alistipes sp.
TAGGTGGCGAGGCTCCATTAAACATCGTCTGCGGTGCGCCCAACTGCCGTCAGGGTTTGAAGGTTTTGTGCGCTACGGTAGGCGCAGTACTCTACCCCAACGGTGGCGACGAGGAGTTTAAGATTAAGCGCAGTAAGATTCGTGGTGTTGAGTCACTCGGTATGTTGTGTGCCGAAGATGAGTTGGGTATTGGCGAGTCGCACGAGGGCATTATGGAGCTTCCCGAGGATGCTCCCGTTGGTATGCCCGCCCGCGACTACCTCAACGTAAAGGATGACTACCTTATCGGTATTGGTCTTACCCCCAACCGCGTAGATGCAGCCTCACACATCGGCGTAGCACGCGATTTGGTTGCATACCTTCGCTCACGCGGCAAGGATGTTAAGTTAAATTTGCCTTCGGTAGATGATTTTGCTATCGATAACGAGGATATGCCCTTCGAGGTTGTGGTTGAGAATGCCAATGCAGCACCCCGCTATGCAGGTCTTACCATCACTGGTTGCCAGATTGCTCCTTCACCCGAATGGATGCAGAACGAGTTACGCGCTGCGGGTATCAATCCCAAAAACAACCTTGTTGATATCACAAACTATGTACTTTTCGAGTTGGGCCAGCCACTTCACGCCTTCGATGCCGACAAGGTTGAGGGGCGCAAGGTGGTAGTTAAGAACTGCGCCGAAGGTACTCCATTCGTTACTTTGGATGGCGTAGAGCGCAAGCTCTCAGCCGAGGATTTGATGATTTGCTCGGCAGAGCGTCCTATGTGCATTGGTGGTGTTTATGGCGGTTTGGATTCGGGCGTTAGCGACACTACGACAAACATCTTCCTCGAGAGCGCATACTTCAACCCCGTATCGATTCGTCGTTCGGCAAAGCGTCACGGTCTTAACACCGACGCATCGTTCCGTTTCGAGCGCGGTATCGACCCCAACATTCAGGTATATGCACTTAAGCGCGCAGCACTGCTGTTCAAGGAGTTGGCTGGCGGTAAGATATCGAGCCAGATTACCGATATCAACCCCACTCCAGCCGAGGATTTCGTATTCGAGCTTTCGCTTGACCGCGTAAATATGCTTATCGGCAAGGAGATTGAAGAGCCTACGGTTCGCACCATTCTCGATGCGTTGGAGGTAAAGATTTTGAAGGAGGAGGGTCGTACTTTGACCGTCGCCGTTCCGCCCTACCGCGTAGATGTCCAGCGTGAGGCCGACCTTGTTGAGGATATCTTGCGAATCTACGGATACAACAACGTGGAGATTCCACAGGCCGTACACTCTACCCTATCGTATGCTCCACGCCCCGATAAGAATAAGCTGGTGAACATCGCAGCCGACCATCTGGCAGCTTGCGGCTACACCGAGATCATGTCTAATTCACTTACAAAGGCGGCATATTACGACGGCTTGGAGGCTTACAAGGCGGAGAACTGCGTGAAGATTATGAACCCACTGAGTGCCGACCTTAATGTTATGCGTCAGACTCTGCTGTTCAACGCATTGGAGGCCGTTGAGTTGAATATCAACCACCGCAATGCCGACCTTAAACTCTTCGAGCTGGGTAATTGCTACATCTTCGACTCATCTATCGAGAACGAGGAGAATCCGTTGGCCCGCTACTCGGAGAAGTATCGCATTGCTATCGCCGTTACAGGCTTGGACGCTGCTCCTTCATGGAATGTTAAGGCACAGTCGGCATCGTTCTATACGTTGCGTGCTACGGTTGAGAAGTTGTTACGCCGCTTCGGCATCGACATCTACTCATTGCGCAGCGAGGCACTCGCAAGCGACCTCTACTCTGATGCTGTTGCCCTAATGCAGGGTAACAAGCGTATGGCCGAGATGGGCGTTGTTGCTCCGGCTATCCTGCGCAAGTTCGATATCAAGCAGCCTGTATATTTCGCCGAGATCGATTTCGAACTTATCGTGCGTGCCGCCAAGAAGCAGCGCATAGCTGTTGAGGAGCTCTCGAAGTTCCCCGAGGTTAAGCGCGATTTGGCTCTGCTTGTGGATAAGAGCGTATCGTTCGCACAGTTGCGCGAGATTGCTTTCGCTACCGAGAAGAAGCTCCTGAAGCGCGTCACCTTATTCGATGTTTACGAGGGCGACAAGCTCCCCGAGGGCAAGAAGTCGTACGCTTTGGGCTTCACATTGGAGGATAAGACACAGACTTTGAACGATAAGACCATCGAGAAGGTTATGGCCAATCTGACTCGTCAATTCGAGCAGCGCGCCGCCGCCCAGATCCGTTCATAGAGTCATTAAACAACCTATACGAAAGAGCCTGTCTAACAATACAAAATGTTAGGCAGGTTCTTTTTTTACTTTTTTTATAATGAAAAAGTCGATTGTCAGAAGTTGTCAATTATCGCCCGTAGTTTTGCACCATAAACTCAAATATAGCGGAATATGGAATATAAATTTGTGAACAAGTATCTGGCCAACTTCAATATTGCAGGGTTTACATATTGGGATGGCTGTCGGGCGTTCCGTGATTTGGAAATAGGAGCGCGATTACGATTAGTGCGTGAGAAGGAGAATAAGTTTGATCCCTATGCAGTGGCAATCTATTATGAGAAATGCAAACTCGGATTCATACCGAGAGGCCAAAATCAGATGATTAGCCAATTTTTAGATATGGGCTATGCTGACATTTTTGAGGTTTTTGTACAGCGTATTTCTCCAGACTCACATCCCGAGAAGCAAGTCGGTGTAGTGGTATTCCTAAAGGAAGCAGCAGAGGTGTTTAACGATTAAAAAATTAAGGTTATGGAACTTGATATTAAGCTGTTGATTAACAAGAGGCTCGAGGCGCAGCACAATACGTTTCTTTTGAGATGGAATCCCGCGATTTCGTCCTACACGATGGCGCGTCTGGATGATGATATGTCGTGGTGGGCGAAGGATGATTATTGGGATGACGACTTCGATTGGAGCGTATGCGATTGGCAGCAGGCGCACAATGGCGACCGTTTCTTTATGGTGCGTGTGGGCGAGGGTAATACGGGCATATTTGCTGCAGGTCGCTTCACCACAGAGCCATATAAGGGTGAAGACTGGTCGGGTAAGGGCCGCGAGGTATATTATATGAAGATGGAGTTTGAGGCAGTATTCCATCCCGAGCGTACCGAGATTATTACTACCGAGGCATTGGAGCGTGAGTTGCCCGACATTAATTGGCGCGGAGGTCACTCCGGTGAGTTGATTGATAAGGAGTCGGCTGTGAAGTTGGAGCTTATGTGGCGCGATTTTATGGGTAGCAATAAGTTGATGTTGCTGCCGCGAGCTGTGAAGAACGCGCACTACGACTCGCGTTCGGATATCGACAAGGCTGTGGAACTTGCGTCGAAGGCCCACGCTGCCGACTATGACCTTGATGGTAACCCCACAATTCTGCATCCGCTGGCGGTGGGAATGATGGGACGTACCGATGCAGAGCGCATTGTAGGCTTCCTGCACGATGTTGTGGAGGATACGCGATACAGCTTCGAGGACTTGGAGAATGCGGGCTTTTCGCAGGAGGTTATAGCTGCGTTGCGACTGCTGACTCACGACAAGGAGACTCCTTATATGGAGTATATTGAGCATATCTGCAAGTCGGGGAACGAGACGGCAATCAACGTAAAGATTAACGACCTGAGACACAACCTCGCTCGTGGTAAGGAGGGTGGCCATATGCGTTGTGTCGAGAAGCATACCGAGGCTTTGGCATATATCGAGGCTTATCTTGCCGCGCGAAGTTAATTTGACGTAGATGGCAATCTATCGCAACTTTTGTGGCTATGGCTCTTATTTTACCGTCGCTTTAGGAATATCCGACCAAAGTGTGGTATAGTGAGGAGATTGGTTCTCGCTCGAGGATTTTATGCGGCCACTGCCCTGTACGCCCATCTTTATCGTGCCGCGACCGAAACAACTGTTTATCGAATCCATCGCCGACGAGAGTCTATTCTCACGCGCAATGGAGTCGGTGTCGGTAAAGAGAGAATGAACGATAGCACTTTCGGGGAGTAGTTTACTGAGGACTACTCCCGCTTTTTTGTATCCGAAGCCGCGTCGGTACAAATCGCGTGTGGCATTTACTGCCGAAGCAACAATCGTACGATGGTCGTTCGTTGCATCAACAAATGTCGTTAGAGTACTGTTGTGGGCCTGCAAATCGTTATCCTTAAATCGATTTGTGGCGGTAAAAACCAACATCTGCGAGCAGGCTGAGTGCTGAGCGCGGAGCTTCTCGGTTGCCGAGGCGGCAAAATTTGCCACCTGCTCGGTAAGCTCTTTCGGGTCGGTTATCTCCTTTGCAAAACTCCTCGACACGCATATTGTCTGCTTTGACTCGAGCGTATCTTCAAACTCGATACACGCCACACCGCGCAACTCCTGCCACGTTCGTAATCCCGTAATACCCAGCAATCCACGCACAACACTCTCGCGCATCTGCGTAAATTCGTATGCCGTCAGTATGTTGTAATCATATAATTTCTGCGCGCTTTTACGACCTATACCCCACACGTCGGCAATGGGAAATTTTCGTAATACCTTCTCGATATCCTGTGGTCGGTGCATATAACAGCCACCGCGCAGTTTGGGGTATTGTTTGCACAATTTTGATGCAATCTTTGCAAGTGTTTTTGTAGGAGCAATACCTACCGAAACGGGTATGGATGTAAGTCGCCAGCACTCACTCGAAATACGCTTGGCATAGGCGTCGAAATCGATATTATCCATCCCGCGCAAATCCAGAAAGGCCTCATCGATGGAATAGACCTCGACCAATGGCGAAAAATCCTCCAATACCCATCTTACGCGCTGCGACATATCGCCATAGAGCGACATATTGCCCGAAAATACCGCAACATTGTGTCGCTCAACTATTTCGCGAATCTTAAAATAGGGATCGCCCATCTTTATGCCCAACGCCTTCGCTTCGTTTGAACGCGCAACGGCGCATCCATCATTGTTCGATAGCACAATGATGGGTTTACCTTGCAAATCGGGACGAAAGACCCTTTCGCACGAGGCGTAGAAATTATTGCAGTCGGCAAGGGCGAACATCTTTACAACGATTATTTTCGATTCTTATTAATAATGGATATAACAGAAAGAGTAAGCCACGAAAATAGGCCTACCTTAAAACCTATCGCCCAAATATTCTCGTAGCCTAACTGAAACACCCAATCAAGTATCTTAATCACGGCTGTTCCGCACAGCACCATTGCGATTAGAAATAGAGTATATATAGCAAAAGTTTTCATATTACGCCTTCTTGATGATGTAGGTTACCACACCCCAGATGATAAATTGATTATCGGGCAGCACCTCGATAGGTTTGAATCGTTGGTTGAGCTCATTGGCAGGCATAAGTCGTATTTTGCTGTCGGATATTTCAACTCGCTTGACGGTATATTCTCCATCGATGTAGCAAACCGCTTTGCAGTTGTTGTAGGGCTCTATGGCGCGATCAACTATAATTATGTCGCCATCGTCCATTGCGGCATCGACCATCGACACGCCATCTATGCGGAAAAAGAATGTCGAGGCCTTATGTCGCACCAACAGCTTCACAATGTCCAGTTTCTCGCGAATATCTTCGGCTGGTGAAGGGAATCCGGCCTTCACCTCGCCCATAACCAGGCCCTCGAACTCCGATGCCTCGTCCAACGTATAGGGTTTCATCTTCTCCATATCACTACAAAGGTACTAAAAATTACCATACTCTTTTAGCTCTATATACAAAAATAACTCCTGTCGAAAAATCGACAGGAGTTATCCTATTCGCAAGTATTGAAACCTTACTCAGCTGCAATAGCCTCGCTGGGGCATACGCCTGCGCAAGTACCGCAATCGATGCACTTGTCGGGATCAATAACATAGATATCACCTGCTGAAATAGCCTCTACGGGACACTCGTCGATACATGTACCACATGCTACGCACGAATCAGAAATTTTGTAAGCCATAATTTTATTTTTTAAATGTTAAGTGTTTTCCGTTGCAAATATAAACTTTTATTTGATAATTTCAAAACCAGTGTAGGGTACAAGTACCTCGGGGATACGAATTCCCTCCTCGGTCTGGAAGTTCTCGAGCAGTGCAGCAACGATACGGGGCAATGCCAACGATGAACCATTCAATGTATGTGCCAACTGGGTCTTCTTGTTGGCGTCGCGATAACGCAACTTCAAGCGGTTAGCCTGGAAAGACTCGAAGTTCGATACCGACGAAACCTCCAACCAACGCTGCTGTGCCTCCGAGTAAACCTCGAAGTCGTAAGTAAGAGCCGATGTGAACGACATATCGCCGCCGCACAGACGCAAGATGCGATAAGGCAAGCCCAGTGATGCCACAATCTTCTCGACGTGAGCAACCATACCATCCAACGCCTCGTAAGAGTTCTCGGGCAGAGCCAACTGTACGATCTCCACCTTGTCGAACTGGTGCAGACGGTTAAGTCCGCGCACATCCTTACCATAAGAGCCGGCCTCACGACGGAAGCAGGGGGTATAAGCAGTCATCTTTACGGGGAAATCCTTCTCGTCAAGGATTACGTCGCGGAAGATGTTGGTTACGGGAACCTCGGCAGTAGGAACGAGGTAGAAGTTGTCGGCCGTAGCGTGATACATCTGACCCTCCTTGTCGGGCAGCTGACCCGTACCGAAGCCCGAAGCCTCGTTAACCATTACGGGAGGCTCAACCTCCTGATATCCTGCTGCGGTGTTGCAGTCGAGGAAGTAGTTGATGAGTGCGCGCTGCAGACGTGCTCCCTGACCCTTATATACGGGGAAACCTGCGCCTGTGAGCTTTACGCCCAGGTCGAAGTCGATGATGTCGTACTTGCGAGCCAACTCCCAGTGGGGCAGCGGGTTTGCGGGAAGCTCGGTGTAGTTCTCCACACACTTCACCACAACGTTATCCTCGGCTGTCTTACCCTCGGGAACGATCTCGGCGGGGAAGTTAGGCAGCAACACGATCTGCGCCTGAAGGCTGTCGTTAGCCTCCTGATGCTGTGCTGCAAGTTCTGTCGAGCGAGCCTTCAACTGAGCCACCTGCTGCTTCATCTGCTCGGCCTCGTCGCGCTTGCCCTGACCCATCAGAGCACCAATCTGCTTTGCGGCCTTGTTCTGCTCGGCGAGGCAGTTATCCAACTCTGCCTGAATAGCCTTGCGCTTGTCATCCAATTCCTCAATCTTTGCGATTATCGGAGCGGCATCGACGCCCTTCTTTGCGAGGCGAGCGATTGCCAATTCTTTGTCATCTCTAAGTTGCTTGAGTGTCAACATAAGCTGAAAATCTCTTTTGATTTAGTGTTATAATGCGCAAAGATACGAAAAAACTTTGTTCATTATCACTCGATAAGCATATTTTTTCTAACTTTGCGAAACAATCTGCAAACTAACAATTAATAAATATTATGAAAAGATTCCTGCTTTTGGCCACAATTGTGTGTGCTGCAATTCTTTCGTCGTGCGATAAATACGACGATTCAAAGGTTTGGGATACCCTGAACGATCACTAAAACCGCATCCAGCATTTGGAAGAGCTCTGTGCGCAGATGAACACCAACATCAGTTCGTTGCAGACCATTGTTAATGCCCTTCAGCAGAAGGATTTTATCACTACCGTTGCGCCCATCAACAAGGATGGTAAGGAGGTTGGCTATTCGATTACTTTCTCAAGCGGTAAGTCAATCACAATCTATCACGGCAATGACGGCAAAAATGGCTCGGATGGTGAAGATGGCAAAGATGGCAAAGATGGCACCGACGGCCACACTCCGATTATTGGCGTAAAGCAGGCATCGGATGGTGTTTACTATTGGACTGTCGATGGCGAGTGGTTGCTCGACGCTGATGGCAATAAAATCAAGGCGCAGAGTGCCGATAGCGAGAATGGCGAGGACGGCGAAGATGGAGCCGACGGAGCTGATGGCAAAGATGGCGTCACTCCCCAGCTGAAAATCGAGGCCGACTATTGGTATGTGTCGTATGACGAGGGCAAGACTTGGACAAAGCTCGGCCGCGCAACGGGCGAGGATGGCACAAACGGCACAAACGGCAAGGATGGCGACTCATTCTTCCAGGATGTTACCGAGGATGATAAGTGCGTATATTTCACTTTGGCAGATGGCACCGTGCTGACCGTTGCGAAGTATGTCGAGCTGCAACTCTTCTTCGACGTGTCTGCTTTGAAGAATGTAAAGGTAAACAGCGAGGTTAAGGTTGACTACACCGTTACAGGCTCTGCCCCGAAGGTCGAGATTGAGGTTATGCCCTCTAACGACCTGCGTGCCGAAGCTATTGCCGACGATGCTACGAAGAAGTCGGGCCATATTCTTATCCGTACGGGCAGCTCGTTCGACTCGGCAAGCAAGGTTGTCGTACTGGTGTCGGATGGCGACAAGGTTGTTATGAAGAGTATTTCGTTGCAGGTTGTCGAGGACGACGAGGCGGCGCAGCTCTATGTATATAATGGTGCGACAAAGAA
>JAGBIR010000019.1 GCA_017934845.1 Alistipes sp.
ACGTCGGAGATTGCTTGTATATCGCTGGGTGGTATCGTATGCTCGGAGTCAATCAACGTGGCAGGTGATGTCTTTACCGAGGATATCAAGAATTATGTGCGTCAGCAGCATAATATCCGTATCGGTGACCGTACAGCCGAGGAGATTAAGATTGCTATCGGTGCTGCAATCCCCGAGTTGGAGGAGGAGCCCGAGGATTTCGTCTTGACAGGTCCCAATATGCTTACCGCTCTGCCGCAGACCGTAACGTTGAGCTATCATGAGATTGCTTATGCGTTGGAGAAGTCTTTGGTTAAGATGGATGCGGCGTTGATGAAGGTTCTGGAGACTATGCCGCCCGAGCTTTATGGCGATATTGTTAAGAATGGTATCTATCTGGCAGGTGGTGGTGCCTTGATCAAGGGCCTCGACAAGCGTCTGTCGAATAAGTCGGGCTTGCCGGTACACATTGCCGAAGATCCCCTGCGCGCTGTTGCACGCGGTACCAGCATCGCAATGAAGAATATCGACAAATTCTCATTCCTGATTCACGGCGAGTAGCATTTTTGCTTATCGAAAATTAATAAAACAACGTCGTCGGGTGGGGGTTACCTGCCCGACGATATTGGCAATGTAGGTACACTATGTACAAACTCATTGAGTTCCTTCGCAGAATATATATCGTGGTACTGTTTCTCGTTATCGAGTCGGTAGCACTCTATTGTTATGCACACTCTACTTACCACACGCAAGCCAAGATTCTGGCTCGTGCCAATAGTGTTGTCGGCGGTGCGCAAAGCGTTCTGTATGGCATACGCCACTATTTTACGTTAAGCAGCGAAAACCGTGCGCTGGCTACGCGTGTTGCGCAGCTGGAGTCGGAGTTGCAATATTATCGTGAGGCGGGAGCTATCGAGCGCGAGAATCAGGAGGCATTTGCGCAGATCGATTCGGTGCTTATGGAGGGTCTGGTGCAGTATCGTTATATGTCGGCACGCGTTATAGCCAATACGGTGCATCATCGCAACAATTTCATTACACTGAATCGTGGTGCGATGCACGGCGTTACGCCCAATATGGGTGTTATTACACCTGAAGGCAATATGGTCGGATATGTGGCTGCCTGCTCGGATCGTTATTCGGTTGTGGTGTCGTTGCTCAATATGGATTTCAGTACCAGCGGTAAGGTCGTTGGCGATGATCATAACTATGTAGGCTCAATCAGCTGGAACGGAAGCAGCCCTTACAAGGTCGATATGACCGAGTTGTCGAAGTATGCCGATGTTGAGGTCGGTGACGAGGTCGTTGGATCGGGTGCGTCGCACTACTTCCCTGCGGGTGTGAATATCCGTATCGGTTATGTCGATGCAGTTCGCGAGAACGAAAATCATACGTCGTATGATGTTGTGGTGCGCCTTGCAGCCGATTTGTCACGCTTGGATAATGTTATTCTGGTAGAGAATTTCGACTACAACGAGGTGAGTGGCCTCGAGGAGTCGGTGGCAAGTGGCCAGTATTTGTTGGGCGAGGAGACGAATTAACCGAAAAGATTGGGTAAGAGCGCCACGTCGTACGGCAGACGAGTGGCGCAACTTAAAATTGGAAAGAACTTTTTAGAAAAACCTAAATGCAGAGAAATCTTACATACGTTGGAATATTCCTTACGCTGGTGTTGTTGCAGGTGTTCCTGTTCGACAATATCGCGCTGTCGGTATATTTCCATCCGCTCATATATATTGCATTCATAATTATTCTGCCACTCGATATGCGTCCTGTGTGGGTGCTGCTTCTCTCGGCACTGCTGGGCCTTACGGTTGATATGGCTACGGGTCAGGCGGGCTTGAATGTTATGTCAACAACGGCTGTCGGCTTTATGCGTACGGCAATCGTGGGGCTGATATGCGGCCGTAGTATGGGCTTCGATGATACCATACCGTCGCTGCATCGCTTTACGACAAAAAACCTTGTAGGTTATGTCGTAGCTATGGTGGTAGTACATAGTGCCATATATTTCTTTATGGAGTCGCTATCTATGATGCACATCCTGCATACACTGCTACGCCTTGTGATAAGTGACATTGTGGCGGTATTTGTGGTGTGGTATATTGTCCGCTTAATTATCGAACGAGTACTTAAAAACTAAAACAACCTATGGCAACAAATGATGTGCACGTGCGCCGGTTGATATTGCGGTGCATCGTTATCGGTATCTTCTTACTTCTGGCTGGTCGTGTGGCCTATATCCAGCTCTTCGATACTAAATATAAGCGCTTGGCGGCTGGAAATGTGTTGCGTTACGAGGTGCAGTATGCCCCGCGGGGCGAGATTGTCGATCGTAACGGCGAGTTTTTGGTGCAGAGCCGCGAGTGTTACGACTTGATGGTTACCTATCGCGAGATTGGCAAGCGCGGTTTCGATACGATGTTACTCTGTAACTTGGTCGATATGACTAAAGAGCAGCTTATTCGCAAGCTCAACGATGCACGTTCGGCTCCGCGAAAGGCTATGCTCGTGACGAACTATATCCCCAAGGAGGTGAAGGTGCGCCTCGATGAGTATAAATTCCCGGGTTTCCATACCGTATATCGTACGGCTCGACAATATCCGCGCAAGATTGCGGGTAACTTGTTGGGTTATGTAGGCGAGGTAAATAAGTCGGATATCGAGCGTGAGCCCGACATCTATAAGAGTGGCGACTATATAGGCGTTACGGGTTTGGAGGCTGCCTACGAAGCGGAGTTGCGTGGCGTGAAGGGCGTGAAGGTGTTGGAGCGCGATACGCATGGCGCGATTAAAGGCTCATATATGAATGGCGCGTTTGACTCGCTGCCTGTGCCGGGGTCGAAACTCGTCTGTACTATTGATGCGCGCCTGCAGGCCTTTGCCGAGGAGTTGATGGCGGGCAAGGTTGGTGCTGTGGTGGCAATAGAGCCATCGACGGGCGAGATTCTTGTTATGGCATCGTCGCCTACCTACGATCCCGACGAGTTGGTGGGCCGACAGCGCGGTAACAACTATATGAAGTTGCAGAATAATAAACGCCAACCGCTATTTAACCGAGCTGTGAAGGCGAAATACCCCCCGGGATCGACCTTCAAGCTGGTACAGGGCTTGATTGGCTTGCAGGAGGGAGTGCTGCAACCTTCGCGCTCGTATCCCTGCCATTTGGGCTATCATGTGGGACGTATCAGTATGAAGTGCCACCCCCATGCCTCGCCCATCGACTTGCGAGGTGCTGTGGCGCAGTCGTGCAACGCCTACTTCTGTTATGTGTTCCGCGATATTATCGAGAATAGTAAGTTTGGAACTGTGAAGAAGGGTCTGGATGAGTGGGCCGACTATGTCAACAGCTTTGGCTTTGGCCGTAAGCTGGATTCCGACTTCTTGGGCGAAGGCCCGGGATATGTTCCGACCAGCCAATTCTATAACAAACGCTATCGCGGCTATTGGAATGGCCTTACGGTGCTGTCGCTCTCGATTGGTCAGGGTGAGTTGGGCTGTACTCCTATGCAGATGGCCAACCTTGCAGCTACTATCGCAAACCGAGGCTATTACTATATCCCCCATATCATCAAGGGTATCGAGGGTCGCGATTCAATCGACAGCCGCTTCTACGAAAAGCAGTATGTCAAGGTCGATAAGGAGCATTTCGAGCCAATAGTCGAGGGTATGTGGCGCGGTGTGAATATCCCCGGTGCGGGAACATCTCACGGAGCATACCTGCCCGGTTGGGATGTGTGCGGAAAGACGGGTACTTCTCAGAACCCTCATGGTAAGGATCATTCGACATTCCTCTCGTTTGCCCCGAAGGATAATCCGAAGATTGCCATCTCGGTATATGTCGAGCATGGAGGCTTTGGTGCAACAATCGCATTACCTATTGCCAGCCTTTTGGAGGAGTACTACCTGACGGACACTATTACGCGTCCCGAATTGGTCAGATATGTAAAAACATTACCCTATAACCCAAGACGTTATGCCGAGTAGAGGTCGTCAAATATCGTTATTCGAGGGCGTGGACCGCTTGGCGGTGCTGCTCTATGTGTTGCTGGTCGGTATTGGACTGGTAAATATTCTGTCGGCATCGTTTAACGACGAGATCGAACTGTTTTCGTTCAAACAACAGTATGTTAAGCAGCTGATGTGGATGGGCTTGAGCTTTGGCGTCGGTCTTGTAATCCTGTTGCTCGAGTCGAAATATTACCATATGCTGGCCTACTATGCCTATGCCGGTTGCGTGTTGCTGATGTTGGCGACGCTGGTGCCCGGTATTGGTCGCGAGGAGGTGAATGGTGCGCGAGCGTGGCTGGCGTTCGGTCTGCAACCTATCGAGCTGATGAAGGTTGCAACGGCGTTGTCGGTGGCGCGATTGATGAGTCACTATACCTTCTCGATTCGTAGCGTAGGAGGCCTGTTGCAGGTGGGATTGTTGATTCTTTTCCCTATCGGACTTACGCTGCTTCAGAATGATACAGGCTCGGGATTGGTGCTTTGTTCGTTTATTTTTGTCCTCTATCGCGAGGGTTTGAATAAGTGGCTGTGTATTCCGGCAATCGTTGTGGCTGTGTTGTTTGTATGTTCGCTGCTCTTTACGCAGTTGTTGCTACTGCTCTTGCTGTTGCTGGTATTTACGGTGTCGGATGCGATGATGGTAGACCGCTGGCGTCTGCATATCCGTTTTATGGCGATGGTGTGTCTGGGCGCGGTTGTGTTATATGGTTTGTCGGCGATATTCTTTGGTGGAGCGTTGAGCGGAACGATGTGCCTTATCATAGCTTTGGTGGTCGGAATCGTCGTGGCGGCTATCTATGCGTGGCGAATGCAACTCTCGTCGATGTTTCTTATCTTGGCGATGTTTGTCGGCTCAATGCTCTTTGTGCCGGCGGCAGATTATGTCTTTGAGAATGTGTTGCAAGGCTACCACCGCAAGCGAATCATCAGCTTCTTGGGAATAGAGAGTAATGCTAAATTCGACTGGAACGTCGATCAGGCAAAGATTGCTATCGGCTCGGGCGGCCTGTTCGGCAAGGGATATATGGAGGGTACGCAGGTGCGATACGGTTTTGTGCCGGAGCAGGATACCGACTTTATATTCTGTACGGTAGGCGAGGAGTGGGGTTTCTTGGGTACGATGACGGTGCTTACGTTGCTCTGCGCGCTTATCCTGCGACTTATGAAGATGGGCGAGCGGCAGGAGGAGCCTTTCTGCCGAATATATAGCTATTGCGTGGCCTCTATTCTATTATATCACGTTTTGGTAAATGTCGGAATGACCATCGGATTAATCCCCGTGATGGGTATCCCGCTACCGTTTATCAGCTATGGAGGATCGTCGCTGCTGGGCTTTACGCTTTTGCTCTTTATTGCAATCAGGTTGGATGCCTCGCCAACCCGAATCTAACTTAAATAGGTGTGAAATTTAATTACTATGATATACATTTTATATATAATAACGGTTACGGCCGTTGTGTGGTTCTCGATTTTAGCATCACGCTATATCGATATGATTGATCGCTCGACTAAACTTTCGGGCGCATTTTTGGGAGGAGTGCTGTTGTCGGCTATTACTTCGTTGCCGGAGCTCTTTACGAGTATCTCAGCAACGATACTTATCGATAGCCCAAGCCTTTGCATAGGTAATATTTTGGGTAGCAACCTCTTTAATTTCGGTATGCTGGCCGTTGTGATATTATTCTATATTAAGGACTTCTCGTCGGCATCGCTATCGTCGAGCCATAATAAGGTTATGGCATTGCTCTTTATGATGTATTGCGCCGTGGCTGCGAATTGGCAGTTTATGTCAGATGATAATATTATTATTGGAAGTAACGACAAGTGGTGGCTCTTTGTGAGTGTTACGTCGTTGATTCTGTTTGCGCTTTATGTCTTGTCGGTGCGCTATCTGGCAAGTGATAATGGCGAGTGCGCCGATGAAGAGGGCGAGGAGGTAAAACTTTCGTTACGAGCTATCGTGGTGCGATTTGTGGTAGCAAGTATAGGTATCATCGTGGCAAGTATTATCCTTACTTATATTACCGATGATATTGCCGAGCGTCTGCATCTTGGCTCGGGTCTTGCCGGCGCGTTATTCTTGGGTGTGGCGACATCGCTACCCGAGGTTACATCAACAATTTCGCTCTTCCGTATGCGCAATTTCGATATCGCCTTTGGTAATATTGCGGGTAGTAACGTGTTTAATTACGTCGTGCTGGCACTTGCCGATGTGTTGTATGCTGGCGGTAGTGTTTATCATTTCGGCGATGAGAAGGTTGTCAATCTTACCATCTTCGGATTGCTCTCAACGGCTGGAGTGTTTGTTATGCTTAAGTCGCGGAGCTGGTGGATGAAGGCTATTATGGCTTTGGGAACCATAGCGTGCTATTTCGCATTCTTGTTGCTATAAAGAAAAATGTCGGAGTTCTCGGCTCCGACATTTTTTGTGTCTATGCTTCTCTATTGTAGTACAATCTCGGGACGCATATCGCTTATCGCTTGCGATTGCGGTGTGGTGGCCGAACGTGTGCAGTAGTTGAATTGTGCGCTCTTGATACCCGAGAACGATTGCCATTTGAGAGTTAATTTTACAGTCTTACCCTCTGTGTCGGGCAGACCATCGAGGCGGAAAGCTACTATGCCGTCGCGCACGAAACCGAATGAGTCGCCATTGGAGTTGTGCAGGAACTCAACCTCGTAGGGGTTGTCGGGATTTACGCCGGTGATAAGGTTTACATAGTGAGGCTTGCCAATGTTACCCCAAACGGTGCGGAAACGTAACGTTAGGTAGCCATCTTCGGCAATAGTTACCCAGTCGCGGACAATCTCAACGGGGTCGCCTCCATAGTCGAAGTCGGGATTCATTTCGCTCTTTGAGATAGCATTCTTTGTCAGGATACTGTCCATCCAATTTATATACACCGCTCGGTCGTAGGGCGCAGCCGACTCCTTGCTGGGGGTATAGTTAATCAACGCACGCACCTCTCTGTCGCCAAAGGGCGAAGTGGTGAGGTTTACTGGACGCAACGTCGTGTTGTCGTCGAGCTGAAGGAAGAAGGCGTTGTTGGTAGTCGGTCGTACCGTAACCAACGCGTTGGGGTAATAGATGCTCCAATCATCGTCGTCGTTGTTGCACGATGCAAGTGCAAGTAGCGAGAAGAGCATTCCTACCAATGCAAAAGTAAGTTTTGTAGATCTCATAACATAAATTTTTCGTTTTACACTTCTGTCGAATACCTCAACGGCAGATTATGCCGCCATCGTATGTCACAGAGGGTATTCGTATCGACTATTACCAAATTCATTCCATAACGATTCATCTTACGCGAAATTTGTCTTAAAAAATTGTTTTTTGTATATTTGCATTAATTAAACGTATGGTGCGGGTGGTAGCCCAAGCCTATAAATGAATCTTATTATGGAATTTGAAGGAATAGTATTGAAAAAGTTGCCCGCAACCAGTGGCGTATCGGCTCGTGGTGAGTGGCAGCGTCAGGATGTCATATTCGAGATGCCTCAGGAGTTCAACCGTAAGGTGTGTGTGACATTCTTTAACCGTCCGACCGATGCCGATAGCTTGCGCGAAGGTCAGGCTTATATAGTATCGGTAAATGTGGAGTCGCGCGAGTTTAACGGTAAGTGGTACACCGATGTGCGTGCATGGCGTGTTCAGCCCAAGCAGGCCGAGGCATCAGCTCCGGCTGATCCTATGGCCGAGATGCCTCCCTTTGGTGGCGAGCCATCTTACGCGTCGGCCACATCTGCTCCGTCAGCTCCCGTAGCTCCTTTGAACGAGGTGGATGATTTGCCGTTCTAAATAATTGGCGAAACAAAAATTAAGAGCCTGCTCAAAGTTGTTTGGGCAGGCTCTATTTTTGCTACTCGGGTTTTACCAGCGAGAGGTATAACTCGTCGAGCTGCGACTGGTCGATAAGCGAAGGTGCATCGAGCATCACATCGCGACCGGCATTGTTCTTCGGGAAGGCGATAAAGTCGCGGATAGACTCCGAGCCACCGAACAACGAGCAAAGACGGTCGAAACCGAATGCCAGACCACCGTGAGGAGGTGCACCAAACTTAAAGGCGTTCATCAAGAATCCGAACTGCTCCTGAGCCTTCTCGGGTGTGAATCCCAAAATCTTGAAGATAAGAGCCTGCAACTGTGCATCGTGGATACGGATTGATCCACCGCCAATCTCTGTACCGTTACATACGAAGTCGTAGGCGTTGGCGCGTACACGGCCCGGATCGCTCTCCAAGAACTCGACATCCTCGGGCTTGGGAGAGGTGAAGGGGTGGTGCATAGCGTAGTAACGCTCGGTCTCGTCGTCCCACTCGAACATCGGGAAATCGACAACCCACAGCGGAGCAAACTTCTTCGGATCGCGCA
>JAGBIR010000227.1 GCA_017934845.1 Alistipes sp.
ACCGAAGCGAGGAAAGAGTTTTCTTTGTTTGCCAGCACATTATCGCCAAGCACAACACCCGGAGTAACCAACTCAATAACACCGCGTTTAACAACACCCTTTGCCGTTTTGGGATCCTCCAGCTGTTCGCAAATAGCCACGCGCTCTCCGGCACGCACCAACTTTGGCAAATAAGTATCAATTGCGTGATGGGGAAAGCCTGCCAACTCTATCGAGGCCGCAGCACCATTGGCACGTCGCGTAAGCGTAATACCCAAAATTGCACTCGCCTTAATTGCATCAGCACCAAATGTTTCGTAAAAGTCACCCATACGAAACAACAATATTGCATCGGGATGTTTTGCCTTAATCTCGTTATATTGCGACATTACAGGCGTCTCCTTCTTACTCTTCTCTGTGGCCATTTTAATGAAATTTTCAACTCACAAAGATAGCTTATTAGCTATAAAAATCAAAAAAATCGTTCGTCAAAGTTGACCAAATAGACTTTGTCGGTTGCGCGGGTAATTGCCGTATAGAGCCAGCGCAACATATCACGCGACATTGGCTCATCGCCAAACAGGCAGCGATCTACAAAAACAGCACTCCATTGACCACCCTGAGCCTTATGACATGTTACGGCATAAGAAAACTTCACTTGAATAGCATTAAAATGTGGATTTTCGCGAATTTCCTTAAGTCGTTTTATTTTACTTTTAATGTCAAGATAATCCTTCTCAACCTCTTCAAACAGACGCTTTCCCTCCTCGCGGGTAAGTGATGGCGACTCCGAAGTAATCGTATCGAGTAAAATTTTACACCCGATCTCAATATCGCCATAATCGGCAAACGACAAGACCGCATCGGCAAAATGGAAGCCATAGAAATCCTCGAAACGCCTGATCTTCTTCAGACGGGCAATATCTCCGTTGGCAATAAAACTCATCGGGCAATCCTCAATTCGCTCCGTATAGTGATAATTATTTTTCACGACCATCAGCATATCGCCACTCTCGATAGCCTCTTCGGCCGAGAGGTTGTATCGGCGTATGCCTTCGTTAAATTTATTTGCTCGTTTATTCGACCGCGTTACGACAATAACCTCGTCACGGCCATATTTATCGTAGGCATCCTGCAATTTCTCCAAGATATCCACTCCGCTTATGGCCTCGAAATCAGGATACTGCATATCGAATTGAGGTACCTCGTAAATACCATTTTCCAACATACAACGCAACATTGTAGCATTAAAAAGTATGCCTGACTCGGCACTCTGACGCACAACATCGTCCATCGATGTGTATATTACATCGCCATATGACTGCATCACCGATTCGTCCAATGCGGGCGAATAATCTGCACCTACGGGCGGCAGCTGCGCATTGTCACCAACCAGCAGCAGGCGACACTCCTTACCGCTTCGCACATACGTCACCAGATCCTCCAGCAACGATCCGCTACCAAATATTTGTCCCTCCGATGAGTGGTCCGACAACATCGATGCCTCGTCAACGATAAACACCGCACCGCGCTCCTTGTTTATGTCGAGCGTGAACTTCGATTCGTAGTTGGCATTGGTTCTTTCGCGGTATATTCTCTTATGGATCGTATTGGCCTGCTTACCCGAATATCGGGTCAAAACTTTTGCTGCTCGTCCCGTTGGAGCCAGCAAAACACTCGGTATGCTCATATCGTTCAACACCGACACCAAAGCGGCAATTAAAGTGGTCTTTCCGGTACCTGCATAGCCGTTCAGAACGAAAATTGTTGAAAAATCGGGCGAAGTGAGCCAATCTGACAACTTTTCTACAACTTTTTTCTGGCTAAATGTTGTTTCGAAAGAGATTTTTGCGTAAATTTGGCCTGCGATATAAGTGTTAAGCATTTGTTTCGCGTTTATAACTTAATTTGATTACAAAATTAATAACAAATAACAAAAACACAAAATGAGAAAAGCAGTACAATTTATTCTCGGTTTGGCTATTGTTGGTTTGGTTTATTACATCGCAACATTGATCGCCACTCCGTTGAGCTTCGAAAATCAGCTCAAGACTCGCAACGCTGAGGTTATCGTTAAATTGAAGGACATCCGTACCGCAGAGCGTGCGTACAAGAGCAAGTACAAGAAGTTTACTGGTAACTTCGACACATTGATCTATTTCATCTTGAACGACTCACTCCAGATGGAGCGTAAGTTGGTTGACGAGGATGACTCTGTTGCAATGGCAATGTTGAAGAAGATGAAGAAGAAGAATGTCGAGACTTATTACATCAAGGTTATCGATACTATCTTCAACCCTCGTAAGTTTACTGTAGAGGATGTTCAGAACTTGCGTTACATTCCTTACACTAACAACACAGTAGAGTTCTATCTCGAGGCTGGTGAGGCTGCTACAGGTTCTACAATGGTATTGCCCGTTATCGAGTGCCGCGCACCTTATAAGGCTTACCTCGACACTATCGAGTTCCGTCAGAACGTTATCAACCTTATCGACGACCGTGTAAACAACTATGGTCAGTACGCTGGCTTGATGTTCGGTTCTTTGGAGGGTAGCAACAACGAGGCAGGTAACTGGGGCGAGTAATCGCATGCTATCAATTACAGATGTCCGCTCCTTAATCGGGGCGGACATTCTTTTTAAGAGTAATATTATTATATAAGGTATAGATGAGAATTATTAGTGGCAGCTGTGGTGGTCGCACCATCAACCCACCAAAAAACCTTCGCGCACGCCCTACTACCGACTTTGCCAAGGAGAATCTGTTTAACGTGCTTGGTAATATGGTTGACTTCGACGGACTTGAGGTGCTCGACCTATTTGCCGGAACGGGCTCTATAAGCTACGAGTTTGCATCGCGTGGCGCAGCATCGGTTACGTCGGTAGAGATTAATGCCGTACACTTTAACTTTATTAAATCGACCGCAAAGTCATTTAATCTTACGGCAATTCACCCTGTCAAGGCGAATGTATTTCTCTATTTGAAGAGTTGTACCAAGCAGTACGATGTGATTTTCTCTGATGCACCCTACGACTTGGAGGGAAGCGAGCAGGTTGTGGATATGGTTTTCGAGAATAACCTCTTGCGCGAGGGTGGCATATTTATCTTTGAGCACTCAAAATCGCAGGATTTCAGCAGCCACCCACGCTTCAGCAAGTTGAAAAGCTACGGCAGTGTACAATTTTCGATTTTCGAATAAAACAACTACACATAGAGTATGAATAAAGGTATTATCTATGCAGTGAGCCTCTTCCTGATAATTGTTTTCTCGATTTTGGCTCTCTTTTTTGTGACTTGCTACCAACAGATATTCCATGGTG
>JAGBIR010000228.1 GCA_017934845.1 Alistipes sp.
ACCCAACATTGGAGAAAGTGCGATGAACAAACCAATCCAAGAAAGACCTGACTCCATCTGACCTGTCTGAACTGAACCGTAAGAAACAACTGCCTTCTCAACAGCGTCCATACCCTGATCGTAACGATCCAAACCCTGATAGTAGATTGAAGCAACGGGACCCTTAGTGTTGCGGCACAACTCCTTAGCAGCCTCTACACCCTGACCATTCAAAGTCTCCTCGAACTTAGCGATGAACTTCTTGGTGTTGATGTTAGAGAATGAGAGGAAAAGCATACGCTCGATAGCAACGGCCAAACCGATTACCAAGCAGACCAACACGGGCAACATCCAGCCCCAACCACCCTCGAGGAACTTCTGCATCAAAACCTGGTGCATAGTGTCACCTGCGATCTCAGTCTCAGCTGCAACTGCAGCTGCAGCAGCCTCAGCCTCCTGTGCGAAAGCCTTTACAGTGCCAAAAATGGCAACTGCCAAAAACATAGAAACTTTTTTCATAACTGTTTTTAATTGTTTTTAATTAGTGTTTTGTTTGTTTTGTTTTTTATTTGTTAAAAATTCAAGTTTTTCTTCAATTTCAACTTTTTTGTCTCTATTTTTTGCTCTGCATAGTGCAGATTTTGACTCTTTTGTGGGTTAGCACCCGTCGCTACCAAGTCAATGCCCGCAACTCGTGCGTTGCTTGCAACTCGGTGGCTACCAGCAAATTAACCCCTTAAAAGTCCCTCTTCGGCGGTATGCCATTGCCATTTTGGCATACTTTACGGACCGAAATATACGAATTATTTTTTAACTACGCAACATTTTATAAGGTAAATTCTCCGCGCAGAGGACGTTTCATAAGCTCCAAAGACTCCTCTAATGGTAGATTTTTACCCAAAACGTACATCAATTTTGTGATTGCCGCCTCGGTGGTCATATCGTGACCCGACACCACGCCCACGCCCTGCAACTTTTGACCTGTCTCGTAGAGCTGCATCTCGACCGAGCCGTTGTTGCATTGTGTGACGTTCAATACTACGACACCGCGCTCGACCGTTTCGCGCATCAAATCGAGGAACCAGTCGGCCGTAGGAGCATTGCCCGCGCCATAGGTCTCGAGTACCACGCCACGCAGTCCCTCGACGGCAAGTATGGCACGCAGGGTATATTCTCCAATTCCGGGGAAGAGTTTTATTATGGCAACGCCCTCGCTGAGCATGGTAGCGGTCTTAAGTTCCCAGTCGAAACGTTCGATTTTTGCTATTGCGGCTTGGTTGTATGCTATTTTTACACCCACTTCGGCCAATGGCGGATAGTTGGGCGAAGAGAAGGCATCGAGCTCCTCGGCACTGCTCTTGTGTGTGCGATTTCCGCGACACAGACGGCTGTGGAAAAGTAGTGAAACTTCGGGTACCATAGGGCGACCGTCGGGGTGCTTTGCGCCGGCAATTTCGATGGCGGTAATAAGGTTCTCGCGACCGTCGGTGCGCATAACGCCGATGGGAATCTGGCTTCCGGTAAAGACTACCGGTTTGGTTAGGTTTTCGAGCATAAAACTCAATGCCGAAGCCGTGTATGACATGGTGTCGGTACCGTGCAGAATGACGAATCCGTCGTAGCGTTCGTAGTTGGTGCGGATAACCTCGGCAATGGCGCACCAGTCGGAGGGCTTAACGTTCGATGAATCAATTAGTTTTGGCATCGTATGAACATCAATATCGACATGCAGGCGGCGTATCGATGGGAACTCCTCGTAGATGCCACTGAAGTCGAAAGGCACCAATGCGCCCGTAGCCTCGTCGTTTTTCATTCCGATTGTACCGCCCGTATAGACGATAAGTATCGACGAGCGTTGTTGATTCGGCATATTGTTAGTTTTCATATCGTTAGACTGTTATTAATTCTCAAAAATATTCTCCTCGCGCAGGAACATCCGTGCGGCGTTGGCCGATGTTATGCGGGCTACCTCCTCGGCCGTCATTCCTTTTATCTCTGCCACTTTTTCGCAAATGTGACTTACATAAGCCGACTCGTTGCGCTTGCCACGATGGGGTGCGGGCGTGAGGTAGGGGCAGTCGGTCTCAAGAATCAGATGTTCGATATCCATCTCGGCTACCGCCACCGCCAAAGCACTCTTCTTAAATGTTACAACGCCACCAATGCCAAACAGCCAATCGCCGCACGCACGCAAGCGGCGGTAGGTGGCGGCATCCTCCGAGAAGGCGTGCAATACACCTCGCAGGCGTTGGCCTCGCTCGGCGGCACGCTTACACTCTGCCTCCAGAATCTCGCACATATCGCCCCACGCCGAGCGGGTGTGGATTGCGACGGGTAGGTCGAGTTGCGCAGCCAGGCGACATTGGCGGATGAAGGCTTCGCGCTGCTCTGCGACGAAATCTTCGCTCCAATAGTAATCGAGACCGATTTCGCCCACGGCACAAAACTCGATGCCTTGGGGTGGTGCGGCAAAATAGCGTTCTACCTCATCCAGCTCCTCCTTCCAGCGGGGATTGTCGTTGACCGACGTTGGGTGCAGACCCATCATCGGGCGGCACATCTGCGGCTCCACTCGTGCCAGCGAGAACATCCTCTCGTGACTCTCCGAATCGATAGCGGGCAGCAGCAGACGCTTTACGCCTCGTTCTCTGGCTCGCTGGAGGGCCTCCTCGCGGTCGGTGTCGAACTCCTCGGCATAGAGGTGTGAATGTGTGTCGATAAGTATCATTGTATTACAATTTTTCATACATATTTCCTCTGAGCGGGCGTATTGCGCCAGAGAGCTCCAAAGTCATAAGTTGCAGGGATAGTTCTCCCGCCGGAAGACCGCTTCTCTCAATTAGAGTGTCGATGTGTACGGGTTCGTTGTCAAAGTACGCCAAAAGAGATTGCTCACCTTCGGTTAGTGGCTGCTTGTGGCGTTGTTCGGTGGGCATACTATCGAGGTCGAGCTCCCATAGAAGCTCGGCTACGATGTCGCGTCCCGACAATATGGCTTGGGCTTTTCGGTTGCGTATCAGGATGTTGCAACCAAGCGAGTTGCTGTCGGTGATACGACCCGGTACGGCCATCACCGAGCGGTTGTAGCCATCGGCAAAGGCTGCTGTCGAGAGTGATCCTCCGGCTTCGGGCGACTCTACGACGACCACACCGGCGCAAAGTCCCGCGATGATGCGGTTGCGCGGAATGAAATAACGACCGTTCTGCTTGGTTTGCGAATTAAGCTCCGTAACTATTGCACCACCGCGACCTACTATCTCGGCTGCGAGATGTTCGTTGGCCGTTGGGGTAACGTTGGGTAGCGGATTGGCTATCACGCCTGCGGTTTTAAGGCCCGCAGAGAGTGCTGCGCGGTGGGCTGCTCCATCTATTCCGTAAGCAAGACCGCTTACGATTGTTGCGTCGGGAACTGCGTCGGCAAGCGAAGAGATAAGCTCGCTGCACACCCTCTCGCCGTAGGGGCTCATCTTCCGAGTGCCTACAAAGGCTACCGAGCGGCGCGTAAGGGCTTTTACGTCGCCACGAACATACAGAACGGCGGGGTAGTCGTCGATTTCGCGCAGGAGCGTCGGGTAATCCTCATCAGTCGAGACTATTGGCTTGATGTTATTGCGCCGGCAATACTCCAACTCGCGCTCGGCCTCGGCAAAGCCTGCGCGTTTAGTTATGCTGTGGATTATATCCTCGCGAAGATTTGCACGCTGGCGAAGTTCGTCGGCCGATGCCGAATATATGGCACTTGCCGAGCCGAAGCACTCCAGCAGATGGACCGCTCCGCGTACTCCCAATTTGGGTACAAACGTCAACGCAATATCTTCCAATTTCATACTCTTGTCGCTTTTTGCTCGCTTCAGTAGGTTGAAGTAGGGCCGCACAAGATGTAAAATTACATATTTTTCGTTAAATAAACTCCTATAAGGCCGAAAATATTCTATTGCGTGAGGGCTTTTTCTTGCGATAATTGTGGTTTGTGCTGGTTGGGTGTGCCCGAGTTGTGTGAAATATAATGCAAGAAGCCTACCTGACGCTGCCGTCAGATAGACTCTTTTGCTATATAAGCAGAGTGATTGTTACTCCTGTGGTGCGTGGGTTGCAGCTTGCGATATGTTGATTATAAAGTCACCCATACGCTCCACCTCCGAGATAATATCGAGGTAATAGACACTGCCGTGATAGTCCGAGCCCTCCTTCTCGATATTGCGGATCTCGTCCTCGCGCTGCGGCTTACTCCTCGTCGCGATACTCCAGAATGTCGGCAGGCTGGCAATTCAGTGCCTTACAGATAGCCTCGAGCGTCGAGAAACGTATGGCGCGCGCCTTGCCCGTCTTCAGCACCGATAGGTTGACAATCGAAATATCTACCCTCTCGGCCAATTCCGAAAGCGTCATCTTGCGTCGTGCAAGCATAACATCGAGATTTACTATTATAGCCATACTTCTAAATTGTCATTGATTCCTCTTCGTTAATGCGGGCTGCAATGGCCATCAACTCTGCAAATATAAGCAAAAGAAGTGGAGCTACAAAGACTTCAACGCCTATACTGGCATAACTGTAAACTTTAATGGGTGATAGGTCGCCGTATAACTCGCCGAGTGCAAATTGTCTGAATACTGAGCGGTTATCTACCAGCATAAAGTATATAAAGGTGGCCAACGCCAGCCAGCGCAATAACGCAGGGTGGTTGCGGCGGAAGATGTTTCCTGTGCGGAAGCCCTTTATCGTGCCAAAAAGAAGCCACGCCACAAGCAACACTATTACGACAAAAAGTGCCGTCACAACATATATTATCAGCAGATTTCCCCTCCAGCCGAAGTGGTCGGGACGCTGGAACGCCGGATTTTTCGAGAAGAACATCAATTGTGTAGGCAGAGCCTCGACGAGCGGCTCTCCGTTGGCGTCACGTTCGATAGTGATGGCATCCTTCCGATAATCCGCGTCAAATTTGAAGGTGTTGTAGGCGGTGTCGATCTCGCCGAGGTAATGAAATGAATGTTCCTCATAGTAGGTGTCGGCCGAGTTGGTAAGCTGTACCAGCATCAGCGTTACCTGAAAAAGTGTGAAAATAGCTGCCAGGGCGGCAAATACGACCGTACGTCGCTGAGTTGATTTTGAGATTTTCATAATGATAAATGTATTAGTTGAGGTTATTTTGTTATGAAAAAAGTTATAGTTTGCTATTGCTTTACTTGTCGGTTTTTTATTGCGAAAAATTAATGTTTTTGGTTTAACATTTATCGTTTGTCATTAAACTAACGCAAATATAGAGCAAATATTGTTATCTGCAAACTTTTTCGATAAAAATTTAATGTTTTTCGTTAAAACACTGCCCCGCAATCAAAAAATGTTAGCCCAATTGATTGTTTTTTGAAATTTTCGTTTGTATATCAGTGAAAAATATATAACTTGCATCACCAAAACAACAAAACCTAATTTACATTAAAATTTAGCGATTATGAAACGAACGATTCTTTTTTTATGTGCAGCCATTGTCTTTGCGGGATGCAGTAAAGATATATGGGATTGTAAGGGGAGGACATCAAAAACCGCAATGGAGGTGATGACTTCGGCAGAATATTGGCAAGAGGTTCGCACCCATCATTATACTGAACCAAATGGCGGTGGCGACGAATATATTTCTTATACTGAAGGTATGGATGTAATAGGTAGCGGACTTCGAAGAGTAGGTATGGAGGATGGTAAACTTATAAAATATTATTCATACGCTATACCTCCAGAAAAACCTTATTATGTAGAATTTATAATTGAGGATCTTGGTAATGGGATGTATTCCATTAAGCGCGAATCACGAGATTATTATTGGAGGATTCTCTCTTATGATGAAGACAATCTGAAAATTGAGACCGATTCTTATTCTATTTATCACGGTGGTGATCAGGAATATCCCTATGCAAGAGTTCATTTCAAGCGCCAAACTGCCCCATATCCCAACTGGAAAGACCGTTATATCAGCTATGAGGAGATGCTCCAGCAAAAGGAGGACGAAAAGAACAATCAATAATAATTCTGAAACGCAAAGTGCTTAACGACATCCATCGTTAAGCACTATTTTTTGTGGGCATGCTGATTTTCACCCCTAATATAGGGGGCCGTTAGGACAGAGGGGTATTACATTACCGCCCCGCAGGCTGCCCCCCCCAAAAAAAACTTCGCCCCTAATATAGGGGAGATGTCCGCAGGACAGAGGGGTATAATCTAACTCGACCGAGTCAGCAGATACAATAAAAAAACCTCTACAAACGTAGAGGCTTCCCGAATATTCCTATTCCGAGGTCCGAAGCGAACGCTATAAATTTTAATCAAAACTAATCTATTTTAATTTTAATTATCTTATATATCAATAGTTTACGGCTGTTGACGAGGATGTGCTTACTGAGGATAAGCGTGATATTAAGGAGCAGATGGCAGCACTTCGATTGTATAGTTTGAAGGAGGACTGCCCAACCTATGCAGCAATATTGCTATTCGGTAAGCGACCTGAGTATTATC
>JAGBIR010000229.1 GCA_017934845.1 Alistipes sp.
CCTAAATTGCCGATAGGGGTGGGTACGATGTAAAGTTTAGACATAACTCTTTAAGAGTGTTTACGTTCCAATAACTGAATGATGAATTTAGCACCCTCCGAATCGGGATTCCATTCGAAATTTTCGGCGATGTAGATCATACAATCGTCGAATGACTCCATCGAGTCAAGGTCGCTTATCGCCTGATCGTAAGCCTCGTTGTCTCCATCAAACAGGTCGCGAATCATCAAGAATTTATCGTTCAGACCAACGCCCTGTCGCAGCGACGAAATCTTTGCGTTGGTAATCTCGTCGGCAAGGGGGGCGGGTGCAACGATAGTGTCGGCCAAAGTTTGGTTGTTCTGAGCCATCACGTCGCCCAATGTAACGCTGCGGTCGGCATCTGTGTCGAGTGAGTCGTTGAGGGTAACGCTTGGTCGGCTATCGTCGTCCGATGCCGAACTTGCGTTAAGGCCAAAATCGAAAATCTTTGAGATATCGACCGGCTTCTCCTTGCTCTTCTCGGTAGCGGCATCGCTATAAATTGACATCATTCGCTGATGCTTCGATCCTCGGGGACGACGCACCTCCTCCATTCCGAAAAGATTGCCCGATGCGGGCTTGGGTTCGGGTTTGGGGGTGATTGCGGGTTCGGGCGTTGGCTCTGGCGTTGGCTCTGGTTCCGACTCAGGCTCGGGAGCGATTGCAGGTTCGGGTGTTACAACTGGCTCGGGAATTTCTGCCACTTCCGGCTCTGCTGCTACCTCATTATCTCCAACTTCGATTTCGGAGGATGGAGTGGTAATGGTCTCCGGCTCAGAGATAACTACGTTGCGGGGAGCTTCGGGCGCGACATCCTCGGGCGCAACTTCCTCGGTTGGCTCCGACTCGTTACTCTCCTCCTTCTCAGCCTCGTCCTCCGCTGCGGCTACCATTTCTTCGGTCGGCTCATCGTCATCCTCGGCAAACAAGAACTCTACCTCAACATCCTGCTCGTTACCCTGAGAGTCGTCGGCAAGTAGTGCGGCAGCCAATAGCTCGTTTGCTGGCTGATTGACGTTCTCGCCACCAAAACGTAAAAGCTCATAGATATTTTTAACCTTGTCTAATGCCAAATCGCGCTCGATGGCATCAACCTCTTGAGCGTCATCCCATGATGCCGAGATACGCGCAAGTTTTTCAATTTCCGATTTTATTAGCTTGGTATTCATAATCAAAAGTTCAAATATTTTTCAAATATACGATTTTTTCAGCAGTTTATCCTGCATAAACAAAAAAAATAGCCCTCTAAAGAGGACTATTTTCAAATTTGCGCTATTTTGCAGTCGAAAAACTGACTATTTTGTAAGTTGATCGCTATATACGCCACGTGGCAAATCGTGCATATTATACTGCGATGCCATCGAGCGACCATAAGCTCCGGCCGACTTAATTGCGAGCAAATCGCCGCGCTTACTCTTCTTGAGGCTTACGTTCTCGTCGAATACATCGGTTGACTCACAAGCTGTACCGACAACGGTGTACTTCTTGCAAACCTCCTCCTGTGAAGTGATATTCTCGATATTGTGATATGAGCCGTAGAGCATCGGGCGGATAAGCTCGGTCATCGACGCATCGACAATCAAAAGACGACGGCCCGTAGCAGTTGTTTTATTAAATAATACGCTGGTAATCAACTCGCCACACTCGCCGACGATAGAGCGGCCGAACTCGAAGTGTACCTCGCGGTCGCCAACATTCAAATACTCGTGAACGATAGCAAAAAGTGATGCAAAATTGGGGATTGGCTCGTTCTCGGGAACGTCGTAATTGATACCCAAACCACCACCCACGTCAACCATGCGGAACGAGAAGCCCAACGATTCCAATTTCTCGACAATGGCGTTGGCCTTGTTACACATATTTTCGAAGACGTGCAACTCGCGAATCTGCGAGCCGATGTGGATGTGAATACCAATGATGTTAATGTTCTCCAAAGACTTTATAAGCTCCACATTCTCAAGTATTTCGTCGTATGAAATTCCGAACTTACTATCGGCCTGACCTGTGTCGATGCAACGGTTTGTCTTGGGGTCGATATCGGGGTTTACACGCAAGCCTACGTCGGCCTTTTTACCCATCTCTCCGGCCAATTGATTTACCACCTGCAACTCCTCGATTGACTCGCAGTTGATAGCCAAAATCTCCTGCTCGATGGCATAGCGAATCTCCTTGTCGCGCTTACCAACACCGGCATATACTACGCTCTTGGGGTCGAAGCCCGACTCGATAGCCTTGCGGACCTCATTACCGCTGGCGCAATCGATGCCGATGCCGTACTCCTTGATAATCGAGAGCAGGTAATCGTCGTTGTTGGCTTTAATGGCGTAATGAACTTTATAGTTATATTTGTTTGACTCGTTAACGACACTCTCCAGCGTCTGACGCAGAAGGTTTATATCATAGAGGTAAAATGGAGTCTCAAGCTCCTTAAGTTGTGATGCAATTTTTCTACTAAGCATAATACCTAAAATCCTAACTTAAAACATAGTCGCTCACGCGACAAAACTTCGCAAAAGTATCTATTTCACCCCATTTTTGCAAATAAATTGGGTCGGCTAATGAACGAATATCCCATTTTAATAAAAATATTTGCATTATTATGGTGTTATAAATTGCAATAATCGATGGAAATATAGCCAAAAATCATTACTTTTGTAAATTGATAGAGTGTATGTAAAAATATAAAACAATATAACAATGGCATTACAATGTGGTATAGTAGGTCTGCCTAATGTGGGTAAATCGACTCTTTTCAACTGCCTTTCAAACGCAAAGGCACAGGCTGCAAACTTCCCTTTCTGTACGATTGAGCCTAACGTGGGTGTAATTACAGTACCCGACGAGCGTTTGGTTAAGTTGGCAGAGATTGATAACCCGAAGAAGGTTATCCCGACGACAATCGAGATTGTCGATATTGCCGGTTTGGTAAAGGGTGCATCAAAGGGCGAGGGCCTCGGAAATAAATTTTTGGGTAACATCCGAAATACAAATGCAATTATTCACGTTTTGCGTTGCTTCGAGAATGGCAATATTACTCACGTCGACGGCTCGGTAGATCCCGTGCGCGATAAGGGTATTATTGACACAGAGTTGCAGCTCAAAGACCTCGAAACGGTAGAGAACAATATTGGCAAGTGCCAGAAACAGGCTGCTGCGGGCGATAAGACTGCGAAGCGTCGCTACGAACTCCTGGTGCAGTTCAAGGAGGCTTTGGAGCAGGGTCGCTCGGCGCGTACGGTCGAGACCGATAAGGAGGAGCGTAAACTCATTGCCGACCTCAATCTCTTGACCGACAAGCCGGTGCTGTATGTATGTAATGTAGATGAGGCGAGTGCCGTATCGGGTAATGCTCATACCGAGGCTGTTAAGGCTGCTATTGCCGACGAGAATGCCGAGATGCTTATCGTTGCGGCGGCTACCGAGGCCGATATTGCCGAGTTGGAGGATTACGACGAGCGTCAGATGTTCCTTCAGGATATGGGTTTGGAGGAGTCGGGCGTAGCGCGTCTTATCAAGGCGGCTTATAAGTTGCTCAACCTTCAGACATTCTTCACTACGGGTGCCGACGAAAGTCGTGCGTGGACATTTGTTAAGGGTATGAAGGCTCCGCAGACAGCCGGTATTATCCATACCGATTTTGAGCGTGGATTTATTCGTGCCGAGGTTATCAAGTATGACGATTATGTTGCGCTTGGCTCGGAGAAGGCTTGCCGCGATGTAGGTAAGATTGGCATCGAGGGTAAGGAGTATATTGTGCAGGATGGTGACATCATGCACTTCCTCTTCAACGTTTAATTAAAACATTCGCCTTGTGGACTGTTTTGGCATCTTGCTCGCGTTGAGAATGCTCACATACGCCAAGTATGCTCCGCTTCTCAACACTTCGGCAATCTTCAAAACAGTCTCACAAAACAAATGTTTTTGGTAGTAAGCCTAAAAATAACCTCACAATCCAATTATTAAGAGGGTAGTGTGGAATGGCAGACAGCCTCACAAAACAAATGTTTTTGCGAGGAGTGTGGGGCGTAAACTTAAAAATAACCTCACAATCCAATCATTAAATGGGTAGTGTGGAATGGCAGACAGCCTCACAAATTTTAGAACAAAAAGCAAAATCTGTCATTGACAGATGTTTGAACTTATGCGAAAAATTACTCTATCAGAGATTTTGACGCCATCTGTGAGGAGCAGAATATCGTTTTGGATGCAACTTGCGATGTTCTTTTTCTCAGTCGTTACAGTCGGTGCAATTGTCGTAGATTACGGCTTTGTGCTCGACGAAAGAGAGATGTTCGTTATTTCGAAAATCTACCAATATGCCTGGTGGATATATTTGGTCGCATATCTGTTCAAAATACTATTTTTCTGGCGGTCAATAATGCGTAAGACTATCTTTATGACTGCCATGATGGGAGTGTTGCTTCTCTTGACTGCTTTACCTCAATTTGTTACGCTTTCCGAAGGGTGGCATTGGCTGTCGGGTGTGTGGAACTTGTTCAGTAGTAAATTTGTCTTTTTGGCAATACTTGCACTCTTTGCAATTCTGAATGTGTCGCAAGGAATAGTTAATTTTATCAACAAAAAGACCAATCCGGCACTCCTGATGGCGGCATGTTTTGCGGTGGTAATACTCTTTGGTGCATTATTGTTGCTGTTGCCGCGTTCGACTTTGGAGCATATTCGCCTGCCGGTTGTCGATGCTCTGTTTATCTCGACAAGTGCGGTTTGCGTTACGGGCTTATCGACTGTGGATATTGCTCAAACATTCTCGTTGGAGGGGCAGATGGTTATAGCTCTGCTTATTCAAATCGGAGGTTTGGGTGTGATGACCATAACAAGCTTCTTCGCTGTGTTTTTTATGGGCGGTACGGGGCTATACAATCAATTTGCCCTGCGTGATATGGTAGGTTCCGAAACTTTCAGTTCGCTGATGTCCACACTCCTCTATATCTTGGGCTTTACCTTTGTCATTGAACTTATCGGTGCTTTTTTCATCTGGCTGAGTATCCATTCAACGATGGGTATGAGCTTTGAGGAGGAGATATTCTTTGCCATATTCCACTCTGTGTCGGCGTTTTGCAATGCCGGATTTTCTACATTGAGCGGTAATCTGGGCAACGATGCTTTGATGGGAAATAATTCGGGCTTTTATCTTATTATCACGATATTGATATTCTTGGGCAGTATAGGATTCCCGATACTTATGAATTTCTGGCGATTGGTGGAATATTATATCGGGAATGCTTTAAGGCGTCTGTTTCATCGAGGTAAGCCGAAACGATATATCCATATCTTTAATATCAATACAAAAATTGTTTTACGCACAACGCTTGTCTTGATTGTTGCGGGAACATTTCTTATTGCCCTTTTTGAATGGAATGGGGCTTTTGCCGAACTCTCTTCAAAAGAAAAGATTATACATTCGTTATTTAATGCGGTGGCGCCTCGAACGGCGGGATTCAATAGCGTTGATTTAGCCCAATTTTCGATACTCACCACCATCGTCTATATATTCCTTATGTGGGTTGGTGGAGCATTGCAATCTACGGCTGGAGGTATTAAGGTTAATACCTTAGCTGTTGCTTTGGCCAATTTTATATCAGTGGTCAAGGGGCGTCATGCCGTTTCGCTGTTTGGGCGTGAATTGTCGTCCGATTCGGTGCGTAGAGCCTCGGCTGTCATCTTCGGTTCTATACTGACCATCGTGTTCTTCTTCTTTATCTTGATCCTGATGGAACCAACTCTATCTGTGCGGGGACTCTTTTTTGAAACGGTATCAGCCTTCTCTACAGTAGGGTCAAGTCTCAATATTACGCCGATGTTGGGTGCTGATAGTAAGGTCGCGGTTGTAGCGTTGATGTTTGTCGGTCGAGTGGGACTTATTACGGTGCTGATGAGTGTTGTACGCCACGGCGAGAATCCCAAGTACCGATTGCCACAGGATAATGTGATTATAAACTAAACATTTTGAAATATGAAATATCTGGTTATAGGATTAGGAAATTTTGGTATGACCTTGGCGAAAGAACTCACCGATATAGGACACGATGTGATAGGTGTCGATAGTAATGTACATCGTGTTGAGGAGATTAAGGATCGTATTTCGGTGGCATACATATTTGATGCTACCGAGCGCGTAGCTTTGCAAGCTTTGCCACTCGATGAGATTGATTGCGCTGTGGTGGCCATAGGTCAGAGTATGGATTACTCGCTCAGAACCGTGGCTGCATTGAAAGAGTTGTCTGTAAAGCGTATTTATGCTCGCGCACTGGATAAGACGCATAAGTCGATTTTGAAAGCGATGAATATTCAACGGATATTCATCCCCGAGAGTTATGCCGCACGGGTATTTGCTGAGAAATTTGCTGATAATGATTTCGAAGATATGATGTAGTTAGAACCCTATGATTGGGTTTGAAATATAGTAGCCCAAAATGTGCTACAATGTTATTTTTTAGCTATCTTTGTATAATAAAAAATATTTGGCGTTATGAAACAGAACCTTCATTATTTGATTATCGGTGTAGCTATCATTGCTGCTGCGTGGTTGTTAGGCCGCGCCTATACTTACAAGTATCGTTCGCAGGATACGATTGTGGTAACTGGTTTGGGTGAGACGGAATTTTCGTCGGATTTAATTGTGTGGAGCGGTCAGATTACATTCGAGACCTACGATGTGTCGGCCGGATACACGCAACTTGAGAAGAATAAGGATCAGGTGCTGAAATTTGTGAAATCACATGGTCTCGATAGCGATGATATTGTATTCAAGTTCGTCAATGTCGAGAAACTTTATACCTCGCGTTATAGCGACAATGGTAACTATATAGGACAGTACTTTGCGGGTTATCGCCTGAGTCAGGAGTTCCTGATCGAGTCGTCGGAGGTCGATAAGGTTGAGGCCGTATCGCGTGAGATATCTTCTCTGATTGCACAAGGCATTACAATCGACGCTTATAGCCCCGATTACTACTATACCAAGTTGGAGGACGTTAAGCTCTCGCTTATCGAGCGTGCTTCGGCCGATGCAAAGGCTCGTGCCGAGAAGATTGCCGAAAATGCAGGTACTGCACTCGGAAAGGTCGCTTCGGCGCGAATGGGCGTATTCCAGATTACCGGAGCAAACTCAAACGAGGAGTTCTCGGCTGGCGGCTCGTTCAATACCTCTTCTCGCCATAAGAAGGCGCGTATTACGATGCGTGTGGAGTATAGAGTGAAGTAATATTGCGAAAATATAAACTCAAAAATAAGGAACTAAAATAGATAGAGAAATTATGTCAAGAGAAGTTAGAGTACGCTTTGCTCCGTCACCGACGGGCCCCCTGCATATGGGCGGTGTGCGTACAGCGCTTTATAACTATTTGTTCGCACGCCGTCATAGCGGAAAGATGATTCTTCGTATCGAGGATACCGACTCGCAGCGTTTTGTACCTGGTGCCGAGGAGTATATCATCGAGTCGCTAAAGTGGTGCGGGATTGAGATTGACGAGGGTGTTGGCGTGGGAGGTCCTCATGCGCCATATCGTCAGAGCGAGCGTCGCGAGATATATTTGAAGTATGCCAAGCAGCTCATTGAGGCCGGTTGGGCATATTATGCATTCGATACATCGGAGGAGTTGGACGCCTTGCGCAAGGAGGCCGAGACAAAGGGCGAGACATTCGCATATAACTATACCGTTCGCGAGAAGTTGCCAACGTCGCTCTCACATTCGAAGGAGGAGGTCGAGGCTCGTATCGCGCGTGGCGATATCTGGGTTGTGCGCTTCAAAATGCCCGAGAATGAGATTGTCGAGATGGATGATTTGATTCGCGGACACGTGAGGGTTAACACTTCAACTTTGGACGATAAAGTACTCTACAAGAGTGCCGATGCGCTTCCGACTTATCACTTGGCAAACATCGTCGATGACCATTTGATGGAGGTCTCACACGTTATCCGTGGCGAGGAGTGGTTGCCTTCGTTGCCTTTGCACTATCTGTTGTATAAGGCATTCGGTTGGACCGATACCCAGCCGCAGTTTGCCCACCTCCCGCTTTTGTTGAAGCCTACGGGCGGCGGAAAACTCTCGAAGCGCGATGGCGATAAGATGGGATTTCCCGTATTCCCCTTGTTCTGGAAGTCACCCGCAACGGGCGAGACGGCCCACGGCTATCGCGAGGATGGCTATTTTGCCGAGGCATTCGTAAATATGCTGGCTCTGCTTGGCTGGAATCCCGGTACAGAGCAGGAGTTGTTCTCGATGGAGCAACTTATTGCGGAGTTCTCGTTGGATAGAGTGTCAAAGTCGGGTGCGCGTTTCCAGCCCGATAAGGCAAAGTGGTTCAATGCCCAGTATATGCACCGCAAGAGCGACGAGGAGTTGGCTGCTTTGTTTCAGCCTATCTTGAAGGAGCATGGCGTTGAGGTGTCGGATGAGTTGGCAGGTAAGGCTGCCGGCATTATGAAGGAGCGTGCTACGTTTATTACCGACCTTTGGGATTTGACATCGTATTTCTTCGTAGCTCCAACAACCTACGAGGAGAAGCAGACCAAGAAGTATTGGAAGGGAGAGAATCCTGCACGCCTGCGCGAGGTACGCGAGGTGCTGGCTTCGATTGATGACTTCTCGAAGGAGAATACCGAGGCTGTTGTAGGTGCTTGGATTCAGGAGAAGGAGTATGGCATGGGTCAGATTATGAATACTTTGCGCTTGGCGTTGGTAGGAGCCGGCAAGGGCCCCGGTATGTATGACGTTACGGCATTCATCGGCAAGGAGGAGTGCTTGAAGCGTATTGATGCAATTTTGACTAACTTAAAACCTATAGAATAATGGAAATTATGCAGCACATTTGGGGTTCTACCCCCGAGGGCGAGGCTATCGTTCTCTATACTATTCGTAATGCAAACGGTTGCGAGGTTCAGCTCTGCAATATCGGTGCGTGTATCGTGTCGGTAAAGGCTCCCGATAAGGATGGCAAGATGGATGACATCGTGCTGGGTTATAAGGATGCTATGAGCTACTTCGGCGATGGCGCAGCCAGCGGTAAGAGCGTAGGCCGTGTTGCAAACCGTATTGCGAAGGGTAAGATGACGGTAGAGGGCGTGGAGTATAACCTCGAAATCAATAATGGCCCTAACCACTTGCATGGTGGCACAAAGGGCTTTGCCAATCAGTTGTGGGAGAGCCGCGTAGAGACTAATCGCGTGGTATTCTCGCGCACATCACCCGATGGCGAGCAGAACTACCCCGGCGAGTTGTATGTTGAGGCGGGCTACTACTTCAGCGACGATAATGAGTTGGAGATTACCTATATGGCTCGTACCGACAAGACTACCGTTGTAAACCTTACAAACCACGTTTATTGGAACTTGGCAGGCGAGGGTAGCGGCCAGACAATCCTCGACCACGAGCTTCAGTTGAACTGCTCGCAGGTGTTGGAGATGGATCCTACGCAGATTCCTACGGGCGTGAAGCTCGATGTTAAGGGTACACCGCAGGACTTTACCACTTGGCGTAAGTTTGGTGACGATATTTTGTCGGAGTACAATCACATGAAGGACTTCAAGGGTTACGACCACTACTTCGTATTGGATGGCTGGCAGCCCAATATTTTGGCAAAGGTCGGCGAGTTGCGTCACGCAGCTTCGGGCCGTAAGGTTGAGGTGCTGTCATCACAGGCTGGTGCTATGGTCTATACCGGTAACTGGTTGGAGGGTGGCTGCCCCGTAACAAAGTCGGGCGGTCGCTATCAGGACTACTCGGGCGTTGCTATCGAGTGCCAGAACTATCCCAATGCCGTTAACGAGCCATCGTTCCCATCTGCAATCTTGAACCCCGGTGAGACATATTGCCAGAAGATTGTATTCAAGTTGGGTACTATTTAATATCATACCATAACCGAATTATGTGGGCGGCTGCGTCGCGGTCGCCCATATATATAAATATTAGTATGGAGACAAAAGATCTTGAATTGCTGAACACTTTTACCGAGAATCTTACGAAAGCTGTCGTAAAGCAGTGTACCGACGATAAGTTGCTGGATGGTCAGATGCTTACGGTCGAGGAGTTGAACGAGAAGTGGCGTTCGTCGGCTGCGGAGTATATGGCTGCTGCCGTACCGCAAATTGCCGAGTATCCTTCGGCGGCCATCGCGTGGGCCTGCTATATGGGTATGGGTGCAGCTGTATTGTGGGATAAGTCGTGGGGCGAGTATAAGGATGTTGAGGATTGGTACACGCTCATGGCAAAACCTCGCGGTTTCGACGAGATGGATGAGTATGTTGTAGAGTGCCTGATTGGATATCCACTCACTAGCCCCGAGGCTGCGAAGCTGGAGAATACTATTCGCAAGTGCGCCTATACGGCCCAGACCTTTATTCGCAAGGAGGGCATCGAGCCGCAGAGTGTTATGGCGTTTCACGTCTTTGCGCGTGCCGTAAAGGTGTTCTTCGAGTTGGGTGTGTCGTTGGAGTTGCATCATCGCGGCTATAAGTATGTGAAGATGAATGTCAATTTCGAGGGCGACGCTCCCGTGTCGTAATGCGTTTGATTGCATTTTTATTCGATTATGTAGTAAAATTTCCATATTTTTTGGAATTAGATGTGCATAATTGTGGAAAAATGATTATATTTGCATAGATAAATTGATGACCATATTATGACTAACACTTTCAATATCCATCATCATCACCATATCTTCATCAAGATAGGGTAGGTCGTGGTGTGTATGAGTCAAGTGTGTTCATATAGAGGCTTACCTATTTGGTAAGCCTTTTTTGATTTGAAAATGTGAATTAAAAACTACATAAATTATGTTACGAATAGCAATTCAAACTAAAGGCCGACTCAATGAGCAGAGTTTGGGTCTGTTGCGCGAGATAGGTATCGAAGTGGATGATGCCAAGCGTAAATTTCTGTCGAAGGCGGCTAACTTCCCGCTCGAGGTGTTGTACTTGCGCGATGACGACATCCCGCAGGTTGTAGAGAATGGAACAGCTACGCTGGGTATCGTAGGATTGAACGAAGTTGCCGAGCGTGGTTGCGACGTCGAGATTGTGACAAAGCTTGGATTTGGTGGCTGCCGTATTTCGCTTGCAATTCCAAAGAGTGAGCAGTACGATGGTGTGAAATATTTCGAGGGTAAGCGTATTGCAACCTCATATCCTGCCATCCTGCGTCTTTTCTTGGCTGAGAATGGTGTGTCGGCCGACGTTGAGGTAATTACAGGCTCGGTGGAGATTGCTCCGGCGGCGGGTATTGCCGATGCTATTTTCGACATAGTGTCGTCGGGCGGTACACTCGTTACAAACGGCCTTAAGGAGGTTGAGCGCGTGTTCGAGTCGGAGGCTGTGCTTATAGCTAATCGCCAACTTACGGCCGAGGAGCGCGAGGTGTTGGACGAAATCCTCTTCCGTATCGAATCCGAGCGCGTGAGTCGTGGTAAGAAGTATCTCCTGATGAACATTCCGACGTCGGCTTTGGATGAGGCAGTGAAGATCCTGCCCGCAATGCGAAGCCCGACGGTGATGCCTCTGGCGGCCGAGGGGTGGTGTTCGCTTCACTCGGTGGTCGATGCTGCCGATTTGTGGAGCAAGGTGCGACAGCTGAAGGCTATCGGTGCCGAGGGTATTTTGGTACTTACGTTGGACAAAATTATTCCATAGTCATATGTTGAAGTGTTATGCAAACCCCAGCCGCGAGCAGTGGGGTGAGTTGTGCCGTCGCGCCGAGCAGGATAATTCGCTCATAGCGGAGCGTGTTGTGGCTATTGTTGATCGCGTGGCCGAGCAGGGCGATGCCGCTTTACGGGCTTTGGCTGCGGAGATTGATGGCGTGCAGCTTACTGCGTTGCAGGTTTCGCCTTCGGAGTTCGAGGTGGCGGAGCAGAGAGTGTCGCGTGAGGTGAAGGATGCCATCGAGGTTGCCGTTAAGAATATCTCGTCGTTCCATAAGGCGCAATTGCCGCATGAGGTGCGCGTGCAGACTATGGCTGGTGTGGAGTGTATCCAACGCCCCGTAGCAATTTCACGTGTAGGTCTATATATCCCCGGGGGAACGGCTCCTCTGTTCTCGACGGTGCTGATGCTGGCTTTGCCGGCGAAAATTGCAGGCTGTAAGGAGGTTGTGATGTGTACTCCAACCAATAAGCAGGGCGAGGTGGCTGCCGAGGTGCTATATGCTGCTCGTCGATGTGGCGTGGATAAGCTCTTTAAGGTTGGCGGTGCGCAGGCTGTGGCGGCAATGGCTTATGGTACGGAGTCGATTCCGAAGGTGGATAAGATTTTTGGCCCGGGAAATCGATATGTAACCATAGCAAAGCAGTTGGTAAGTGGACGCAACACCTCGATTGATATGCCCGCAGGCCCTTCAGAAGTTATGGTGATGGCCGATTCTTCGGCCGATGTGCGATATGTTGCTGCCGATATGCTATCGCAGGCAGAGCATGGCCGAGATAGTCAGGCGATTGTAGTGTGCGATAGTGCCGAGTTGGCCGAGGCTATAGCTGCGGAGGTAGAGCGTCAGGCTGCAACGCTGGAGCGAGGTGCCTATATTACAGAGTCGTTGGCTAATAGCCGTGCGGTGGTGTTCTCGCGTCGAGAGGATATGATTGCCTTTGCGAATGAGTATGCCGCCGAGCATCTTATTGTGTCGATGGCGGATGCTTGGGCCGTTGTGGATAATATTACGGCTGCAGGTAGTATTTTTGTCGGAAACTATTCACCCGAGAGTGCTGGCGATTATGCGTCGGGAACGAATCATACTCTGCCCACATCGGGCTGGGCTCATTCGTGTAGCGGAGTGAATGTCGATAGCTTTATGCGCAAGATGACAATTCAGGAGCTGTCGAGCAAGGGCTTGAAGGCTTTGTCATCGACAATCGTGGCAATGGCCGAGGCCGAGGGCTTGGAGGCGCACGCCAATGCCGTAAGAGTAAGAATGAAGGAATAGAAAGAATAGAAAGAATATGAAAAGTAAAAATATAGAGTCTTTGGTTAGGGCGAATATCGCTAAACTTACGCCATATTCTACGGCTCGTGACGAGTATAAGGGCGAGCTGGGAGTTTTTCTGGATGCCAACGAGAGCCCTTACTCGAATGGATATAACCGCTATCCCGATCCGCATCAGAAACAACTGAAGGCGCGCCTGTCGGCAATCAAGCAGGTGCCCTGCGAGAATATATTTTTGGGCAATGGTAGCGACGAGGCTATTGACTTGATTTTTCGTGTGTTCTGCGAGCCGCGAGTCGATAATGTAGTGGCCATTGCGCCGAGCTATGGAATGTATAAGGTGGCGGCGGCGATAAACGATGTGGAGTTGCGTGAGGTACAGCTGCGCGAAGACTATTCATTGCCCGTTGAGGAGTTGCTTGCGGCATCGGATGAAAATACAAAGGCTGTGTTTATCTGCTCGCCCAATAATCCGACGGCAAATTCATTCGCGCGTGAGGATATTATGCGATTGGTCGTGGATTCGGAGTGCATAGTGGTAATCGACGAGGCGTATATCGATTTTGCCGAGGCAAAGAGCTTTGTTACGGAGATTGCCGAGCATCCCAATATTGTGGTGTTGCAGACCCTTTCGAAGGCGTGGGCTATGGCCGGGTTGCGATTGGGATTGGCGTTGGCCGATAAGCGAATTGTCGAGCTTATGTCGCAGGTGAAATATCCCTATAATATCAATCTTGCGGCTATGCAGATTGTCGAGCGGTTGCTCTCGGAATCGGTCGCGGAGCAGGTCGCAGAGATTAAGAGTGAGCGCAAGGTTGTTGCCGAGGCGTTGCAGGAGATGGCATGCGTTGAGCATATCTATCCGAGTGATGCCAATTTCCTGCTTGTGAAGGTTGCTGATGCCGATGCGATGTACGAGTGGCTGGTTAAGGATGGAATTATCGTGCGAAATCGTGCGCGAGTTAAGGGCTGCGAGGGCTGCTTGCGAATTACAATCGGCCTTAAGGAGGAGAACGAGAAGTTGTTGAATTCAATTAGAAGATATGTAAAAGAGAGTGTTGATAGTCGATCGTGATGGTACGATTATAGTTGAGTCACCGGTGGATTATCAAATTGATTCACTGGAGAAGTTGGAGTTTGTGCCGCGGGCAATATCGGCTCTGCGTTCACTTGCGGAGCTGGATTTTGAGTTGGTTATGGCCTCGAATCAGGATGGCTTGGGAACGGCATCTTTCCCCGAAGATACATTCTGGCCGGCACATAACAAGATGCTTGCTACAGTGCGTGGCGAGGGGGTGGAGTTCGACGACCAACTTATCGATCGCTCTTTCCCCGAAGATAATGCTCCATCGCGCAAGCCGCGAACGGGAATGTTTGGTCGCTACATGAGCGATGAGTATGATTTGTCGCAGAGCTTTGTTATTGGCGACCGCGCGACCGATGTCGAGTTGGCGTATAATCTGGGAGCTAAAGCCATTCTGATGCAGCCCTCGGAGGTGGGTAGGCAGATGCTCGAGGGTAAGCACTATGCCGATGCGTGTGTGCTGGCGACTGCCGATTGGGCCGAGATTACAGAGTATGTGCGTCGCACCGAGCGTCGTGCCGTCGTAGAGCGTACGACGCGTGAAACCGATATCCGTATTGAGGTCGATTTGGATGGCGGCGAGTCGCAGATTTTAACCGGCCTGCACTTCTTCGATCATATGCTCGACCAATTGCCGCATCATGCAGGTATAGGCCTTCAGGTGATGTGTAAAGGCGAGTTGGCGGTTGATGAGCACCATACGATGGAGGATGTAGCGATTGCCCTCGGCGAGGCTATTTATGCTGCTTTAGGTTCGAAACGAGGCATCGACCGCTATGGGTTTGTTTTGCCGATGGATGAGTGCCGCGCAATGGTGCTCCTCGACTTTGGTGGTCGTGCCGATTTTGTGTGGGATGTGCCTTTCACGCGCGAAAGAGTGGGTGATGTACCGACCGAGATGTTTAAGCACTTCTTCAAGTCGATGTGCGTAGCGATGCGTTGCAATCTGCATATCGAGGCTCGTGGCGAGAATAACCATCATTTGATTGAGGGTGTGTTCAAAGCCTTTGCCCGAGCGTTGAAGATGGCTATTCGCCGCGATGTGTTTAGTTATGATTTACCATCAAGCAAGGGTGTGTTATGATAGCAATTGTAGATTATAAGATGGGCAATCTCCGTTCGGTGGAGAATGTCCTCAAACGTCTGGGTGCAGAGTTTACGGTAACCGAGCAAGCGGACGTAATCCGTGCAGCCGACAGAGTTCTGTTGCCGGGCGTCGGTAATGCCAAGGAGGCTATGGAGAATCTGAATCGCGCAGGTTTGGTGCAAGTTATTCGCTCGTTGCGTCGCCCTGTGCTGGGTATTTGCGTTGGTATGCAGGTTATGTGCCGTCACAGCGAGGAGGGCGATGCCGATTGTATAGGTCTGTTCGATGCGCGTGTAAAACGTTTTCAGCCGGCAGAGGGGCTAAAAGTGCCGCACATGGGCTGGAATAAGATTGGAAATCTTGAGTCAAAGCTATTTAAGGGGATCGATGGCGGCGAGTGGGTATATTTTGTTCACTCTTACTATCCCGAACTATGTCCCGATACCATTGCAACGACAACGCATGGCGCAATGTTCAGTGCAGCACTGAAATATGAAAACTTCTATGGTACGCAGTTCCATCCCGAGAAGAGTGGTGATGTTGGCGAACGTATCATTGCAAATTTCCTGAAATTATGATAGAGATTATTCCTGCAATAGATATTATCGAGGGGCGTTGTGTCCGCTTGTCGCAGGGCGACTATTCGAGCCGCAAGATTTATGACGCTTCGCCCGTAGATATGGCCAAACGATATGCCGATTGTGGCGTACGGCGTCTGCATATTGTCGATTTGGATGGTGCTAAATCATCGTCTCCGCAAAACCTTAAAACACTCGAGAAGATTGCCGTTTCGACGAACCTCGATGTTGAGTGGGGTGGTGGACTTAAAAGCGAAGAGTCACTTCGCCGAGTTTTTGACTATGGTGCGACGTATGCTATCGTGGGTAGCGTAGCGGCGCAGCGATCAGAGCTGTTTGCCGAGTGGCTCGATGTGTTTGGCGGTGAGAAGATGGTGCTTGGAGCCGATGTCCGCAATGGTAAGGTATCGGTAAATGGCTGGCAAGAGGATTTGAGTGTCACTATTGAACAACTTGTTGATGGATTTCTGCCACACGGTCTGAAACAGGTGGTGTGTACCGACATCTCGAAAGATGGAATGTTGCAAGGCCCTACGTTTGAGCTATATACCAAACTCCAGCAACGATATGCCGATGTCGATTTTACCGTTTCGGGCGGAATAAGCTCGATGGCCGATATTGAACGCCTGAACGATATGGGATTGCGCAAAGTGATTGTCGGCAAGGCAATATATGAGAATCGTATAACGCTAAAACAGATTGAGCAATGGTTGCTAAACGAATAATACCCTGCCTCGATGTGAAGGAGGGACGAACGGTAAAGGGTGTAAACTTTGTTGACTTGCGCGATGTGGGCGATGCTGTCGAACTTGGACAATATTATGCCCGTAGCGGAGCTGACGAATTGGTCTATCTGGATATAAGCGCAACGCGCGAAGGCAGAAATACATTTACCCGTTTGGTGGAGCGAATTGCCGATGGAATCAATATTCCGTTTACCGTTGGTGGCGGAATTTCATCTTTGGAGGATGCCTCGCGACTGCTGGATGCCGGAGCCGATAAAATATCTATTAACAGCGCAGCAATAGCCAATCCTTCGCTTATCGATGCTATTGCTGCACGCTATGGCAGCCAATTCGTGGTTGTTGCGATAGATGCCCGACAGGGTGACGATGGCGTGTGGCGTGCGACAACGCACGGCGGAAGTCGTGATAGCGACAAGGAACTATTCTCGTGGGCTCAAGAGGCAGAGTCGCGCGGTGCAGGAGAGATCCTCTTTACGTCGATGAATCACGATGGTACACGTTCGGGATATCCTTGCCAGACGTTTGCTCGGTTGTCGGAGTGCTTATCAATCCCGATTATCGCTTCGGGTGGTGCGGGGTCTGTGGCCGATATTGCCGAGGTGCTTACCGCAGGAAAAGCCGATGCTGCATTGGCAGCAAGTATCTTTCACTTTGGCGAGATTACAGTTGGCGAGCTGAAAACGGAGTTGAAAAAATTAAATATTGATGTAAGAATATGACGTTCGATGAATTGAATCTTTCAAAGTGTGCCGATGGCCTTCTGCCGGTAATTGTGCAGGATGCTGTGACGCTTAAAGTGCTGATGCTCGGGTATATGAATCGTGAGGCCTTCGATAAAACAATGGCCGAACGACGTGTGACTTTCTATTCGCGTACGCGCCAGACATTGTGGACAAAGGGCGAGACGAGCGGCAATTATTTGATGGTTGTCGATGTCTATGTCGATTGCGATGGCGATACGCTGCTTATCAAGGCAAATCCTATTGGCCCAACCTGCCATCGAGGTACTACGAGCTGCTTCGATACTCCAGAGGATGAGGGGTTTATCCGCCGCTTGCAAGCCGTTGCGCAACAACGCCACCGCGATATGCCCGAGGGGTCATATACAACCAAATTGTTTATTAAAGGCGTAAAGAAGATTGCCCAAAAAGTGGGGGAGGAGGCTGTCGAGAGTGTTGTTGAGGCTGTTGATGGCAATCGCGACCGCTTTATCTATGAGGCTTCAGATTTGGTCTATCACCTGCTGGTGCTGATGGAGCAGATGGGTTGCTCGTTGGAGGATATGGAGCGCGAGTTGGCTCTGCGCCATAAGTAATCATTTTGGCAGAATATTTCCATAAATAGCGCGTTAATTTTCAAAATCAGTTGGATAAAAGAAATAAATGCGTTATTTTTGCACCGCAATTTAGCGTTTTAGCTAAATGTGTGATGGTTCCGTAGCTCAGTTGGATAGAGCAACAGCC
>JAGBIR010000230.1 GCA_017934845.1 Alistipes sp.
ACACGTCATTCCGGGTGAAATACCATACATTTGACTATCGATGCGGTCGATTTTCAACGCTACGGGAAAACCCGATGCATCGGAGGATGTTTTGGCGTATTTGTGTAGGCGGGCCGAAAAATGTTTGCCGGGAAGATTGTCGAACGTGACATAGAAACGAATTGATGAGTCGGCCAGCAGAGTAAGACTCTTTTCGGGCATTGTAAACTCAACCGTTGTGCTACGCGGATTAACCAGACGCAGAATGGTCTGGCCCGATTCTACGCGTTGATAATTATCAACATAGGTACGTTCGATAACGCCATCGAAAGGTGCGCGTAATTTTGTGTCGGCCAACAGATCTTTTGAATTCTCGTAGATTGACCTTGCTTGAACGAACGACGCCTGCGCCGATTCGAACTCTTGCTTTGAAACAGCTTCGTGATCGAGCAAACGTTTCATTCTGTGAAATTGTGATAATGCTCTCTCGTACTGTGATTTATCCGATGCTACCTGAAGTTCTACATCGCGCGGATCGAGCCTTGCGAGCAGCGTCCCTTTATTTACAAATCACCCTTTGATACATCTACACTCGCCACTTGCCCCGATATTTTGAAGGCCATATTTACGGCATCATCGGCAGTAGCCATACCCGCAAAATCGCGGCTAATGTAGTTCGTAGGCTCTACTTCGGCAATCTTTACGGGGCGAGCCTGCGCCGATGAAGATGGCTTATTGGAGCAAGATGCGAGAAGCGAAAACGCTAAAAGTATTGGTATGTAATATTTGCACATAGAACAAAAAAATTGACTTCCGAGTTGTCGAAAGTCAATTTTCATACCAAATATTATTGGATGTTCTCCGTGCGCTGAATTTATCTGATTCTATCGAGCGAACGTACCAGCATTTCATCTTTGAAGATTGCTCGTGATGCCATATAGGTCAGGATGAGCGATACGAGCGGGAAGATGGTTGTGATACACAAACTCTGAGCGTGAAACTCCAAGTCAGAGAACATACGATTGCTCAAGTAGTAGTAAATTGCCATAAAAATCATACTTCCAAGTAGCAGTACAATCTCTACTGCACAAAGACGTATTTGCAACAGGCGGTTCTTGTATAAGAATATGGTAACCAAAGGTACGATGGCTGCCAATGCAATAACAATACCCATATAAATTGTTGAGTGTGATGTTTCGGCACTCTTCAATGCGAATGCAAATAGTTTGAACTCTTCGACACCAGCCATAAAGTTAGCCAAAGGGGTAAAGATTGCAGTAGTCATCATGGCTGCTACGGCCAAAAGGTAGAGTGTTTGAATACGTTGTATCATAGAGTAAAAATATGTTAAAAACGTTTATCTATTTTATAACTATTACGGTCGGCTGCTCTGCGGTTGATAAGTTCGCCGAGGAATCCAGCCAAAAAGAGCTGTACGCCCAAAATAATTGCAAGAATAGCGATAAAGAATAGCGGCTGATCGGTTACGGCACGCAGATACATACCGTGCATCTGTTTGTAAATCTTTGCCAAGATAATCCAGATTGCAGTACCTCCACCGACCAAGAACATTATTGTTCCCAGACTGCCGAAGAAGTACATGGGCGAACGGCCGAAATGCGACATAAACGATACGGTAATAAGGTCCAGATAACCCTTTACCATTCGCTCCATGCCGAATTTTGATACACCATATTTGCGCTCCTGATGCTTTACAACCTTTTCGCCAATGCGCTTGAAACCAGCGTGTTTTGCCAAGATTGGGATGTAGCGATGCATCTCGCCATAAACCTCGATTGACTTTACCACCTTGCGACGATAAGCCTTCAGTCCGCAGTTGAAGTCGTGCAATTTAATGCCCGATACAAAACGTGCCGTCCAGTTGAAAAATTTACTCGGCAGGCGTTTACCGGCAGGGTCGTAACGCTTCTTTTTCCAGCCCGATACCATATCGTAGCCATCCTCGATAATCATACGACGCATTTCGGGTATCTCGTCGGGCGAGTCCTGCAGGTCGGCATCCATAGTGAAAACCACTTCGCCCTGCGCAGCCTCGAAGCCACAATAGAGTGCTGCCGACTTACCATAGTTACGGGCAAAACGAATACCGTGAATCGAGGGATATTTCTGCGAAAGCTGTTCCACAACCGCCCACGAATCGTCCGATGATCCGTCGTCAATCATAATAACCTCGTATGTAAGGTTGCTTGCTTTGGCAACGCGGTCAATCCAAGCCACAAGTTCGCCAAGTGACTCCTCCTCGTTGTAAAGAGGAACAACCACCGACACGTCGAGTCTATCTTTTATCTCTGCTTGTGCCATTACTCCTCGTCTGCGCTATCAAACATATCGGGCTCGCGCTTTGTGCCGATTGAGATAAACAAACCATAGAAGCCGTAGCCAATAACGTTACCTACGATGCTCCACAAAAGTGCAGGCATAGGTGAGAAGAGCATCGAGCGATACATCTTTGCTGTAAGTTCCATCTCCTCGCCTGAAATTCCGGCCTGAGCCAAAGTGCTCATAAGGACCTTGTAAGTCTCCTCGAAATGTGCCGTGAAGAGCCAGTTGCTTGCTACAATCTGGAAAGCACCAGCGATGATACCTGCAAAAATGCTCATTGCAACGATAAAACCGAGTGATTGACCGTAGGTAAAGCCCTCTTTGGTATATAGCATAGAGCGACGACGAGTGAAGTAGAAGAGTAAATATATTACAACTACAACACTTACGAAACTCAACATACCAGCCATTTTAGTAAACAGGATACCCAATGTCGATAATACGATGCTTGTCAAGCCTACGATAGCTCCGCCTCGCGAAGCGTCACTCCAAAAAGTTGACTTATTCATAAAAGTATAAATTTATTTGTTTCTAATTTTCGTTTGCTTTGGTATTTATTATTGCGAGCCGCAATTGGCAGCTGCAGACAACATACAAAGATAGTGATAATTTTTATAATAGGTATAAGCGAGGCGGATTTTTATGGTGCAAAAATCCCTTTGTGCGAGATTATGCGCTTTTTTGATAGTTCATTATGATGAATTTCGTATATTTGCGAAAATGAAAATGAACCGTGATTATGAGATATGTTAACTTTATAGCGATGTTGTTGCTTGCGGCTACGATTTGCAGCTGTGAGGCAAATAAGAGTAGTGAAATCTATGCCGAAGGTGTCTCTTGGGAGCTGGCACTGTGGAGAAAAAGCATAGTTCATGATTTGAAATATGAATTAAAATTCTCAATTCCCGAAAGTAAAGCTCAAGCAATCGAAGCCGAGGCTAAGATACGTTTTCGATTGGATAAATCAGAAGAGATTGTGCTTGATTTTCGTCAGTCGGCCGATATGATTGGAGTGGTCGAAATGAATGGCCAGAAGATAGAGTATGAGGTTCGAAACGAGCATATTGTAATTCCAAAATCGGCATCGCAAGCGGGTGAAAATGAAGTCTATATCACTTTTACGGCAGCCGATCAGTCGCTTAACCGTAACGATGAATTTCTCTATACGTTGCTTGTGCCAGATCGCGCACGCACTCTATTCCCTTGCTTCGAGCAACCCAATCTTAAGGCGGAGTTTACCTTGCATCTTGATGTGCCAAAATCTTGGGAGGTGGTGTCGAATACCTCGGTTGCCGAGATTCGCGTTACGGGCGACCGAAAATATGTAAGTTTCAATCCTACCGAACCGTTAAGCACCTATCTCTTCTCGTTTGTTGCGGGTAAACTCTCAAAAACCGAGTATAAGGACGGTGATAGAGTCTTAACGGCATATTATCGTGAGACAGATCCTAAACGCATTGCCCAGCTTGACGATATTTTTCATCAGGTAGCTCACTCGTTGCATTGGCTCGAGGATTATACGGCTATTCCCTACCCTTTTGCCAAGTATGATTTTATTATTCTTCCGGGCTTCCAATATGGAGGTATGGAGCATACCGGAGCAACACTCTATAACGATACGCAGATGTTCCTTAGCGAGCATCCAACACCCGACGAGGAGTTGCGTCGCACGTCGCTCATTGCGCACGAGACGGCTCACATGTGGTTTGGCGATTATGTGACGATGAATTGGTTTGACGATGTGTGGACAAAGGAGGTCTTTGCGAACTACTTTGCGGCACTTATTACCGAGCCGATGTTCCCCGATATTAATCATCAGTTGAATTGGCTTAAGACAACTACTGCAGCATCGCTATCGGAGGATCGTACGCAGGGAAGTACCTCGATTCGTCAAGATCTTGATAACCTGCGCAATGCAGGCCTTGTGTATGGCAATATAATTTACAACAAAGCCCCTGTAATGATGCTTAAACTTGTTGAGATTATGGGCGAGGAGGCTTTCCGCGACGGTATCCGCCAATATCTTAAAGATTATGGCTACGGTAATGCGACGTGGGATGATTTGATTGAGATTCTGGACGCGAGAAGCGACGAGGATTTAGCGTCGTTTAGCGAGGTGTGGGTCAATAAGGTCAGTATGCCGCACATTAAGTTCGCAGTTGCTGAGAATAAGTTGGAGATCTCGCAGCACGACCCCTTGCAGCGCGGATTGCAATGGCCACAAAAATTTGATGCAACAATAGTTACCGACACAGCATCTCAAGAGGTTGAGGTTGATCTTACGTCGAACGCAGTTGTAACTGTTCCACTTCCGGAATCTACAAAATATATTCTCCCGAACACCGATGGCCGTGGTTACGGATATTTTATGTTGGAGAAGGATGTTTTGAAAAACTTGATGCAGATGTGGCATACAGTGTCGGATGATACAGCCCGCCAATCGTTGTTGATGACGCTGTTTGAGAATTATCAGCATCTTGCAATCGAGGATGGCGAGTGGTTGCGTTTTCTTGTTGGTGCGTTGCGTGAGGAGCAAAATGTGCTTATAGCATCAACGCTGTGTGGTTATTTGCGTGAGCCTATGCGTATAATGCGTGATGGTGCTGTTGAGGCTCAATTGTTAGAGATGTCAAACACTCATCATCTGCCTTCGTGTCGAGTGCAGCTACTGCGTACACTCATATCGTCATCATTCTCTGAGGAGTTGACAGCAAAACTATATGATATTTGGAGAGACGGTAAGCATCCGATGCTCAGTCAAACAGATTATATGTCAATGGCTTACGAGTTGGCTTTGCGAATGCCCGACATGGCTGATAATATTATAAAATATCAGCGTGAACGAATCGAAAATCCCGATCGCCAGCGTCAGTTTGATTTCATCTCGCGTGCTGTGTCGGCCGACGAGACGGCTTTGGACGCTCTGTTTGAGGAGTTGTTGCAGGCCGAAAATCGTCGTATCGAGCCGTGGGCCGAGAGCGCTTTGGCATATCTCAACCATCCGTTGCGTACAGCTCGCGCGGTAAAATATATTCGTCCGGCATTGGATGTTTTGCAGGAGGTACAGCGTACGGGTGACATCTTCTTCCCGCGCGGATGGGTTGGCTCATTGCTGGGCAACCACCGTAGCGAGGAGGCGTATGCCGAGCTGATGCGATTTTTGGAGGATAATCCCGACTATCCCGTATTGTTGCGTAATAAGATTATGCAGGCTGCCTGGACTCTGAATAAGGCTAATAGCGAACCTATTTCACACGAATAATATTTATGCCGTCACGCAGGGGGAGGATGACACTCTCTACCCTACTGTCCTCGACAACCATACGGTTAAATTCAATGAGGGCCTGCGTGTGGTGATCGTTGTGTGCTACGGGCTGAACGACCTTGCCATACCAAAGAATATTGTCGGCAAGCATAATCGATCCGCTATGAACTAAATTGTTGTCCATAAGCATATTGTAGTATGCCGGATATTCACGTTTGTCGCCATCGATAAACACCATATCGAACTGCTTGCCCAATTTAGGAGCAATATCAAGAGCTGAACCAATATGGATTTTTATCTTGTTGCCGTGTGGCGAACGGTCGAAGAATGATTGCGCAATAAATTCCAATTCATCGTCCACCTCGCAGGTGTCGATCGTAGCACCCTCCTCCAAACCTGCAGCCATACAGAGCGCGGAATAGCCCGTAAAGGTACCAATCTCCAAAATAGACTTTGGTCGGAACATCTTTACCAGCAGCTCGAGCAACTTACCCTGAATATGACCCGAAATCATACGCGGATTGATTACCTGCAGATGTGTCTGGCGATCCAATTCGTGTAACAGAGCATCTTCGGGCGAAGAGTTCTCGTGAATATATTTTTCAATTAAATCCATAGCTCAATTATTGATATATAAGTGTTGAGGTTGTAGAGAAAATCTCTTCAGCTACCTCCATAATTTGCTCGGCGGTTACGGCCGATACTTTTTTATAGACCTCTTCGAGTGTATCTATCTCGTCGTGCACAAGATAGCTCTTGCCTGCTCCGAGCATATAACCCTCGTTATTCTCCATCGATATGGCCATCTGTGCCAAGAATTGGCGTTTTGTGAGCGATAGCTGTCGCGCGGTAAGAGGTGTCGAACGCAATGCCTGTAGCTCGCTATTGATAAGTTCGCGGCAATGGTCGGTGTTGTGGTGGTCGCAACTGAAATAGATTGCTACGGCACCGCAATCGTTGTAGGGCGTATATCCTGCCTCGATGTTGTACGACAAACCGTTCTTCTCGCGCAAAAGAATGTTAAGTCGTGAGTTGGCCGAAGGCCCTCCCAAAAAGTTGATCAATAGTGACAGCGGCAATCGTTTTTCGGCATTTATGTCGTATGCTCGCGCACCGACAATGCAGTGACTCTGATGAGTGTGTTTGTTGATGCACTTCTCGAATGGCTCTACCGCAGCGGGTGCTGTACGCTGAAAATCTCTTTTTGTGGCGGCTTGTCCCGCAAGATAACGCATCGCAACGCGCTGTACTGCCCCGACAGATAGGTTCCCTATCGATGAAAAGACCATCTGGTCGGTGGTATGGGTACGTTGGATAAATCGCTTAATATGCTCGGTCGAGTATCGTGCCAGCGCGGCCTTTGTGCCGAGAATATTATGCCCCAACTCCGAGCCGGCAAAAATCATATCGTCAAACATATCGAAGATCATATCGGCAGGAGAGTCTTTGTAGGTATTAATCTCATCTACAATAACTTCACGCTCCTTATCCAATTCGCGCTCGGGGAATGTGGAGTTAAATGCCACGTCGGCAATAAGCTCTACGGCCTTCGAAAAGTCGCCACGCAAGGTCGTAGCGTGTATTGTCGTATCCTCTTTTGTTGTGTAGGCGTTAAGCTCGCCACCAAGATTTTCCAAACGGCAATTTACCTGATATGCCTTACGATGCGATGTACCTTTGAAAAATGCGTGCTCGGCAAAGTGAGCCAAGCCAAATTCATCCTTTCGTTCGTCGCGCGTACCGGCATTTACCACAAGCGCGCAATGTGTGATACTCGACTTTACGCGACGATGTATGCCCTTTATTCCGTTGGGTAGTATGTATGTTTCAAACTCCTTCACTCTTCTATGCTTTATTATGCTCCTTTAGGAAACGACCCGTATGACTCTTTTCGCACTGTTCCAACTCTTGTGGCGTTCCCTCAAAAACAATTTCACCGCCTCTATCGCCTGCCTCCGGTCCGAGGTCGATAATCCAGTCGGCACACTTTATAACCTCCATATTATGCTCAACAATGACAATCGTGTGACCATTGGCAATCAGGGCGTTAAATGCGCGCAAAAGGCGATTTATATCGTGGAAATGCAAACCCGTTGTAGGCTCGTCAAAGATAAACATTATCTGACGGCTCTCGTTATCCTTCGCAAGGAATGAAGCCAGCTTAACGCGCTGACTCTCACCGCCCGACAGCGTAGATGACGATTGTCCCAAACGGATATATCCCAAGCCAACCTCCTGCAATGGCATCAGTCGCTCGACAATGCGACGGCAGGTTGAATCCTTCTTATCCTCGCCGAAGAACTCGATAGCATCGTCAACGCTCATCTCCAAAACATCGTGGATGTTCTTGCCGCGATATTTAATCTCCAACACTTCGTCCTTGAATCGTTTGCCGTGGCAGGCGTCGCAAACCAACTCGACATCGGCCATAAACTGCATGCTGACCTTTATTGTACCCTCACCCTGACACTCCTCGCAACGTCCTCCGGCAACATTGAACGAGAATGATGCGGCCGTAAGTCCTGTATGTACGGCTTGCGGCTGATCGGCAAAAAGCTTGCGGATTTCGTCGTAGGCTTTAAGGTAGGTTACGGGGTTTGATCGAGAGGATTTACCAATGGGATTCTGATCGACAATCTCTACCGATTTTAGCATCGAAATATCGCCCTCCAATGAACCAAAATCTCCCGGCTTAAGTCCTGTATCGAACAATTCACGACGCAGCGCCGGATAGAGAATGCTCTTTGCTAACGAGGATTTTCCGCTACCGCTGACGCCTGTAATACAAGTGATTACACCCAACGGAATACGAACATCGATATTCTTCAGGTTGTTTTCTCGCGCGCCGCGAATCACAATCGAGTTACTCCAGCCGCGTGGTGAGATTGGTCGCTCGATACAGCGACGATTCGTAAGGTAGTCGGCCGTAAGGCTCTCTTTCGATTTAAGTAGTTTTTGCAGCGTGCCACAAAATACAATCTCGCCACCATGCTCACCGGCACGAGGGCCTACATCGACAATGTGATCGGCTGCACGAATAACCTCCTCTTCGTGTTCAACGACAATTACCGTATTGCCTATGTCGCGCAACTGCTTCAGGACCTTAATGAGTCGATGCGTATCGCGAGGGTGCAGACCAATGCTCGGCTCGTCGAGAATATAGAGCGAGCCTACAAGGTTGCTACCCAACGACGTGGATAGGTTTATGCGCTGGCTCTCACCGCCCGAAAGAGTCGATGATAGACGATCCAGCGTAAGGTAGCCCAATCCAACATCAGCCAGATACCCCAAACGATTTTGAATCTCAAGGATTATACGCTCGGCCGTTGTTCTGTCGTGCGTGTCGAGTTGGAGTGCATTGAAGAATGTAGTCAATTCATCGACCGTCATCTCGACCAGCTCGGCAATATTTTTACCACCGATTTTAACATACAAAGCCTCCTTGCGCAGACGGCTACCGCCACACTCCGGACAACACGTCTTGCCCGTATAACGCGCCTTCATAACACGGAATTGAATCTTGCGACGTTCACTCTCGATATAGTTGAAAAAGTCGTTCAGTCCGTGGAAATACTCATTACCGCGCCACAAAAGCAGTTTTTGCTCGGCCGTTAGGTTGTAGTATGGTTCGTGAATCGGGAAGTTGAACATGTAAGCATTATTTACAAGTTGCTCCTTCCACTTCTTCATAGTAGCACCGCGCCAGCATGCAATGGCATCTTCGTATATGGTCTTGCTCTTGTCGGGAATAACCAAATCCTCGTCAATGCCGACAATCTTGCCGTAGCCTTCGCATACGGGGCAGGCTCCGAGCGGGTTATTGAAGCTGAACAGATGCTCGGTGGGCTGCTCAAACTCGATGCCGTCGGCCTCGAACTTTGCCGAGAAACTACGCGCGTGATCATCGATTATGATTGTGCAGAAATCATCGCCATAGTTATATGCTCGTGCAACGGAGTCGCGCAGGCGAAGCAGCGTCTCGTCATCGTCGGCACCGCGCAGGCGATCGATTACGATTGCTATATCGTCAGCTTGTGTCGTGGGCGAAATGGTCGGCAAAAACTCCTCGATGGTTACGGCCGCATTGTTTACCCAAACGCGCTGAAATCCGTCGCCCAAGAGTTGCAGCATCTTATCGATAATGCCCTGCCCTGCATTTAGGCACAGAGGCGCTGTAATTATCACCTTTTGGCCCAATCCCTCTGTTGTAATGTAATCGACAACATCGTCAACGCCATAGCAGCGCACCTCATTACCCGACACGGGAGAGAATGTGTGGCCAATGCGAGCGAAGAGCAATTTCAGGTAGTCGTAAATCTCGGTTGTTGTACCAACCGTAGAACGAGGATTACGCGTGTTGACCTTCTGTTCGATGGCAATGGCAGGAGCAATGCCCGAAATCAAATCGACATCGGGTTTGGTAATACGGCCCAAAAATTGACGTGCATAGGCCGAAAGACTCTCAACATAGCGACGCTGGCCCTCGGCAAAAATCGTATCGAAGGCGAGTGTCGATTTACCCGATCCTGAAAGTCCTGTAATGACTGTCAATGTGTTGTGCGGAATGTCGAGGCTCACATTTTTCAGATTGTGTACCCTTGCTCCTTGTATATGTATGGTCTTGTCGTTTGACATTTCTATTCAATAATATCGATTGTTGCACCCTCCACTTTGCGCAGGCGACCTAATACCACCTCGGCTCGTGAGTTTCTGACCGAAATGGTCATTGAGCATAGGTTATCGAAAATCTGCTCCTCGATTTTTGGCTGCTCCTCCTTAATGATGCGCATCACTTCGTTCATAGCCATATACGAGAAGTCGATTTTTGCGCGTGTATCAACCGTACGTTCAACAACTATTGCTTCGTCCAATACCGCTGCTGCCGACTCTTTATATGCGGCGATAAGCCCCGGAACGCCCAATTTTGTACCTCCGAAATAGCGCACCACGACTATCAGGCAGTTGGTAATCTCGCGCGAGAGCAACTGCCCCAAAATTGGCTTGCCGGCTGTGCTCGATGGCTCGCCATCGTCGTTGGCTCTGAATCGCTCGCCAAAGGGCCCTAATCGCCAAGCGTAACAATGGTGCGTAGCGTCGTAATAACGCTTGCGCAGCACCTCCAAATGGGCGGCAATCTCCTCCTCACACTCGACGTGATAGGCGTAACAGAGGAATTTGCTGCTCTTCTCCTTGAAGATAGCTTCGGCGTTGCCCTCAATGGTTAGATAACTATCTTTAATTGGCTCCACGGCTTGGTGTTAAATGGTTTAGCGAACTTTGTTGAACAGACGCTCCCAACGGATATTCGAAGGGAATGACTTCTCGCTGTCGAGTGAGAGCCAGATGAATGAGGCCTTACCTACGATATGATCCTCGGGAACAAATCCCCAATAGCGAGAATCGGCCGAGTTGTGGCGATTGTCACCCATCATCCAATAGTAATCCATCTTGAATGTGTAGCTGTCGCTCGGCTCGCCGTTGATATAAATCTTGCCATCGCGTACCTCTAAATCGTTATCCTCGTAAACGTCGATTATGCGTTCATAGAGCGGTAGATTCTCGAGTGTAAGGTTGATTGTTGTACCCTTTGCCGGAATCCACAGCGGACCGAAGTTGTCGGCCGTCCAAGGGTATTGCTCGCTATGAGGAAAGGCCTGCTCGTTGGCTGTATAACGTGTAACGCTTACTACGTTGTTCATCTTTACGAGCTGCTCGACCATAGAGTCGGTAAGGGGCATGAAATAGTGGTTGCCACCTGCCGAAACCTCAGTAATGCCGAGATTCTGCAATGCATAAGAGGTAAGCGGAGAGGATGTGCGTACGGTGTAACAATACTGCTGCTCGGGGGCTGACTCTTGTGGCTTGCCATTAACCAATAGCTCCGAGTCGATAATCTGTATTGTGTCGCCCGGAATTGCAACACAACGTTTGATATAGTTCTCGCGTTTATCGACGGGACGACTGATTATGGTATAGTTCTCCTCCAAAGCTTTGCGGCCTCGCACCTTGCCATAATTACGCTCGTAGTCGCGCAGGACATCGTAATACGTTATGGCCTGATTCTCCAGCAAAACAGTGTCGCCTGCGGGAAAGTTGAAAACCACAACATCGTTGCGCTCGATCTGTCGTAAGCCTTTCAATCGGTGGTAGGGCCATTTTATAGCCTCCGAGAATGACTTTTTAGTCGTAGAGAATGGCATTGTATGGTGAACAAGCGGGAATGAAAGCGGCGTGTTGGGCATCTGTGGGCCGTAAGTCACCTTGCTGACGTAGAGATAGTCGCCAACCAAGAGCGATTTCTCCATCGATGACGAAGGGATGACATACATCTGGAAGATGAATATGTGGATCAACGATGCCACAACCGTAGCAAATACGATGGCATTAACCCATTCGTAGATGGTGCGGTAGAGCGAACTGATTTCGCATAAACGGTCATTTTTAGACCATACATATCGGTAGAAGAGTCGCGAAATATAGGCATCGTAAATAAATACTACTCCCAATAAAAGCCAGAGGTTGCCGGTCCATACGACAAACCACAATACGTAGAGAATGGTAGCCAGCGTGAAACCAACCCATTTGTTCGAGAAAAATGCTTTTATTTTATCCATTATTCAGTGTTTTTGCTTTATAACGTAATTTGCCGAAAATTTGTTGCCAAATTAGAACAAATCCTCCATTGTGAATACTCCCTGCTTGC